>CAYIRZ010000233.1:0-5592 GCA_964365845.1 uncultured Streptomycetaceae bacterium | reverse complement strand
CCACCAGGGTGGCAAGCGCTTCGCCGTCAACGTCTTCGGCGACGATCAGCAGCGGTTTGCCGGCCTTGGCCACCTGCTCCAGCACCGGCAGCAGATCGCGGATGTTGGAGATCTTCTTGTCGTGCAGCAGCACGTACGGGCTCTCGAGCAACGCTTGTTGCTTGTCGGCGTTGTTGATGAAATACGGCGACAGGTAGCCACGATCGAACTGCATGCCCTCGACGACTTCGAGTTCATTCTGCAAGCCCGAACCGTCTTCCACGGTGATTACGCCTTCCTTGCCGACTTTGTCCATCGCATCGGCAATGATTTTGCCGATATCGGAATCAGCGTTGGCGGAGATGGCGCCGACCTGGGCGATTTCCTTGGTGGTGGTGCAGGGCTTGGAGAGCTTTTTCAGCTCTTCGACAGTGGCGGTGACCGCCTTGTCGATGCCGCGCTTGAGATCCATCGGGTTCATGCCGGCGGCGACATACTTCATGCCTTCCGCCACGATGGCCTGTGCCAGCACGGTCGCGGTAGTGGTACCGTCACCGGCGATGTCGGAAGTCTTGGATGCGACTTCCTTCACCATTTGCGCGCCCATGTTCTCGAATCTGTCCTTGAGCTCGATTTCCTTGGCCACCGATACACCGGCCTTAGTGACGGTCGGCGCGCCGAACGAGCGCTCGAGCACTACGTTACGACCTTTAGGTCCGAGGGTCACCTTGACCGCGTCGGCCAGTATATTCACACCGGCGACGATCTTGTGCCGGGCGTGTTCATGAAATTTGACGTCTTTCGCTGCCATAATCTAGTTCTCCTGAATCAGTGCAATATAGTTTAGGACTCGATCACGCCCATGATGTCTTCTTCGCGCATCACGAGCAGTTCATCGCCCTTGACCTTCACGGTTTGCCCGGAATACTTGCCGAACAGCACCCTGTCGCCGATTTTGACGTCGAGAGGACGGACTTTGCCGTCATCCAGAACCTTGCCTTTGCCGATGGCCAAGACTTCGCCTTGATCCGGTTTTTCGGCAGCGTTGTCGGGAATCACGATTCCGGAAGCGGTTTTGAGTTCCTCTTCCAGCCGCTTCACGATAATACGGTCGTGCAACGGACGAATTTTCATGGATGAATCTCCTTAGGAATTATTGAACACTATGGAGCGCCATTGTTAGCACTCTCGTCTAGCGAGTGCCAATCATAGCCATGCGGCGGGATAATTACAAGGGGCGTACACGGCCCGGCCCGTCCTGCCACCGGCAGGAGTGTGCACACGCTAACTTATAATATTATTTAAAACAGTCGGTTACTAAGCAGCCTGTCGCCGAAGCGTCAATCAACGGCGATCCGTTAACACGACCCGTTCCGGTGAATGGGGGGCCACGTCCGGCAGGCTGCTAGCTGTCAAGCTTGCCGTCAAGCCGACAGTGGGTGGCTACGCCAAACCGGTAAACGGTTTTACGCTTGTCCCCGGTTGGCGGAATGGGGCTATACGGGCAGGGCGGATTGCGGCGACCGTCAGGGTCAAGGGTGGCGTCTTCGGCGTATTCAGCCCAAATGCCCCCCTTGACCGGCCGGAACATCCACATCAGATAGCCGCGGCCAGCGGCAAGCCGCACCAGATCGTCGGCATCCGGCGCGTCGGAGACCACCACTTGATTGCCGTTGATACCAAAGGGAAACGAGCCGAATGCCTGCAGACACTCGAGCGCCTCGGTGGAGGCGGCGCCGGGACGCATGCAGCCCGGCCGCTCGGCGCGCGCAACATCCCACGCGCCCAATTCCCACGCCGCTTCCATGGCCGCGCGGTCAACGGCGATCAGGTTGCGCCAGCGTTCGTTCAGTTGCAGCGCCGAGCTGGGGATCGGCGTATAGGACACGACCTCGGCTTCCTCGATGTCGGCGAGCTTCTCTTTGATGAAACCGTGCCAGTGCAGGGTCAGTATCACCGGCGTGTCGGGACAGGGCACGGCCGCCAGCGTAATGCCGACCAGCGGCAGGCCGGTTGCGTGAATCTGGTCTTCGATGCGCTCAAGAATTTGCATGGGCAAATAGTCTCCTTGGTAAACTCACATCTGAAACTGGCGTCAACCCCAAACCCCATGCCTCTATTAACGGCATCACGCACGAAAAGATACAGCGCATGATTTTTTTAATGCTTTCGCCAACAAAATGCAAACTAGCACTCGCAGCGGGTTGCTGCTAAAACGCAGCCTGTCGGCAGTCTGGCACCCCTGCAGCCAGATGAAGCAGCATGAAACGCTGCCGCTGATTCCGATCGCGCGCGGCAAAGGCTGCTGGCTCTATGATTTCGACGGCAAACGCTATCTCGATGCCATCAGCTCATGGTGGGTCAACCTGTTTGGTCACGGCAATCCACGCATTAATGCCGCTCTCGTCAACCAATTGGAACAACTCGAGCACGTGATCCTCGCCGGCTTCACGCATGAGCCGGTGGTCGAATTGTCCGAGCGCCTGTCACGGCTCACCGGAAACCGGCTCGGCCATTGCTTCTATGGCAGCGATGGGGCATCGGCCACCGAGATCGCGCTGAAAATGAGCTTCCACTACTGGCGCAATTCGGGTCGCCCGGAAAAAACCCGATTCATCAGCCTCGCCGGGAGCTATCACGGCGAGACTTTGGGCGCGCTCTCCGTCACCGATGTCGCGCTGTTCAGGGACACTTATGCCCCGCTGCTGCGGGTAAGCGCCCAGGTGCCGAGCCCGGACTGGCGGCTGGCCGAAGCGGGCGAATCGCCGCGGGATTTCGCCATCCGTTGCGCCAACGCTCTCGAACGCCATCTGCAGCAACATCACGCCGAAACCGCGGCGCTGATCGTCGAGCCCCTGGTCCAGGGTGCGGTCGGCATGGCCATGTACGATGCCGAGTACCTGCGCTGCGCGCGCGCTGCCTGCGATCGTCACTCGGTGCATCTCATCGCCGACGAGATCATGACCGGCTTCGGCCGCACCGGCACCCTGTTCGCCTTCGATCAGGCCGGCATCACGCCGGATTTCCTGTGCCTGTCGAAAGGCATCACCGGCGGCTACCTGCCGCTGTCGGTCGTGCTCGCCACCGATACGGTTTACCAGGCGTTTTACGACGACGATGTGACGCGCGGCTTTCTGCATTCGCATTCCTATACCGGCAACGCGCTCGCCTGCCGCGCCGCGCTTGCCACGCTCGATATTTTCGAACAGGACAACATAATCGAAACCAACAAGGCCAAATCCGCGCGCATCAGCGAGGCCGCGCGCGCGCTGGCCGCTCATCCGCGCGTCAAGAATTTCCGCAACACCGGCATGATCTGGGCCTTCGAAGCCGCAACGGAGGACGCGGCTTTCCCGCGCAAGTTTTACCAACGGGCGCTCGCCAGCGAACTGCTGCTGCGGCCGATCGGCAACACCGTGTACTTCATGCCGCCTTATGTCATCGATGACAGCGAGGCCACGCTGCTCGTCGAGCGCGCGACCGACATCATCGACACGCTATGAGCCGCGAACCCCGCATCTGCCTTCTGGTTGCCCTGTTCGCCGGGCTGTCCGCCCTGCTGCCGCTGGCGCCTGCCGCCGCGCAGTCAACGCGCCTGCCCGCACCGGTTGCCCAGGCTTTGGCGCAAGCCGGAATACCGGAGACCAGCGCGGCCGTCTACGTGCATGAGATCGGCGCCGAACAGCCGATCGTCACGCATGGCGCCGAGCGGCCGCTCAATCCCGCGTCGACGATGAAGCTCGTGACGACTTATGCGGCGCTCGATTTGCTGGGGCCCGCCTATGTATGGAACACCGAGGTCTACACGGCGGGAACATTGCAGCAGGGTGTGCTCAACGGTGATCTCATCCTCAAGGGCCACGGCGACCCCAAGCTCACGCTGGGAAATTTCTGGTTGCTGCTGAGAAATCTGCGCGACCGCGGCGTGCGCGAGATCCGCGGCGATCTGCTGCTCGACCATAGTTATTTTGATGCCGCGGGTTACGATCCCGCGCGCTTCGACGATCAGCCGACGCGTCCTTACAACACCGGCCCCGACGCGCTGCTGGTGAATTTCAAGGCGGTGACGCTGCTGTTCGTGCCGGACCGCGATGCGCGCACGGTGAAAATCCTGGCCGAACCCGCGCTGCCACAAGTGCAGGTCGTCAACAACCTGACCCTGGGCAACGGCGCCTGCGGCGACTGGGTCGCCAGGCTCAAGCTCGACGCGCAGGGCAATGGCGACGCCGCGCGGCTGGCGTTCAACGGCACCTACGCCTCGGACTGCGGCGAAAAGACGCGCAGTTTCAGCGTGCTCGGCCACCGGCAATACCTGGGAGGGCTGTTCGCCCAGTTATGGAAAGAACTCGGCGGCACGTTTACCGGCAGTGTGCGTTACGGCGAAGTGCCGCCGGACGCGCGGCTGCTGACCGGCACAAAATCGGAGCCGCTTGCGGAGATCGTGCGCAGCATCAACAAATTCAGCAACAACGTGATGGCGCGCCAGTTGTTCCTGACGCTGGGCGCGACCGGCGCGAACCCGCCGGCGACCTTCGACAAGGCCAACCAGAGCATCAGACTGTGGTTGTCGGGCAAAGGCCTGTCTTTTCCGGAGCTGGTGATAGAAAACGGCTCGGGGCTGTCGCGCATCGAGCGCATCAGCGCCAGAAACCTCGGGCGGTTGCTGCTCTCCGCGTTCAGAAGCCCGATGATGCCGGAACTGATGGCCTCGCTGCCGCTCGCCGCCGTCGATGGCACGATGAAAAAACGCCTCAACGGCGCGGGGGTGTCAGGTCAGGCGCATATCAAGACCGGTTCGCTGGAAGGCGTGCGCGCCATCGCCGGTTATGTGCTCAACAATCGGGGACAGCGTGTGGTTGTGGTCTTCATCGTCAACCACCCCAATGCCGGTAATGCCCAGCCGGCGCAGGATGCGTTGCTCAAATGGATCTACAACAGCGAAGGCGTTAGGCGTTAGCAGTAAGCAGTAAGCAGTAAGCAGTAAGCAGTAAGCAGTAAGCAGTAAAACCGTACAACGGTCGCAGTCAGCAAGCTGCTCTCGGCTCACCGCTTACGGCTTACCGCCTCACGCCTCACGCTTTTAGAGTCCCAGATCCTGCCACAACGCATCGACACGGCGCTTCACCTCTTCGCTCATCGCGATCGGCGTGCCCCATGAACGCGCCGTTTCCGCCGGCCACTTGTTGGTCGCGTCTATGCCCATCTTGGAACCCAGCCCTGCTACCGGACTTGCGAAATCGAGATAGTCGATCGGCGTGTTTTCCGCGATCAGCGTGTCGCGCGCGGGATCGACGCGGGTGGTGAGCGCCCACATCACTTCCTTCCAGTCGCGCACGTTGACGTCGTCGTCGGTGACGATGATGAACTTGGTGTACATGAACTGGCGCAGGAAGCTCCAGATGCCGAACATCACCCGCTTGGCGTGCCCTGGATACTGCTTCTTCATGCTCACGCAGGCGATGCGATAGGAACACCCCTCCGGCGGCAGATAGAAGTCGACGATTTCGGGAAATTGCTTCACCAGCAGCGGCACGAACACTTCGTTGAGCGCCACCCCGAGCACCGCCGGCTCGTCGGGCGGCTTGCCGGTGTAGGTGCTGTGGTAGATCGGAT
>CAYIRZ010000232.1:0-5608 GCA_964365845.1 uncultured Streptomycetaceae bacterium | reverse complement strand
CTCATGGCTGCGGGCGTCATCAACGGCATCGGCCACTACTGGGGCTACCGCAGTTTCCAGCCCGAAGACGCCAGCACCAACGTTCTGCCCTGGGGCATCCTGATCGGCGGCGAGGAGTTGCACAACAATCACCACGCCTATCCCACTTCGGCCAAGCTGTCGAACCGCTGGTACGAGTTCGACATCGGCTGGCTCTACATCCGCATACTCGAAACGCTCGGGCTGGCGCAGGTCAAGAAAGTCGCGCCCAAGCTCAAGCTCGATACCGCCAAGACGCAATGTGATGTCGCCACGCTGCACGCCGTGATCACGCATCGCTACGAAGTGCTTGCCAAATACGCAAAATCCCTGCGCCGGACCTGCGCCGTAGAAATGCGCGAACTCAGGTCGCGCGCGGTAAGCGTCGATCTGGCCGCGCTCAAACGCTGGCTGCAAAGCGATGCCAGCGCGCTGCCGGCCAAGGAACGCGCCCGCCGTGACGAGGTGCTCAACCACAGCAAGGTGCTTAACACCATTTACACCATGCGCGAGGAACTGGCGGCGGTATGGCAGCGATCGAGCGCGTCCAAGGAACAACTGCTGCAACAACTTCAGGACTGGTGTCGGCGGGCTGAGGACAGCGGCATCGAAGCGCTAAAGGAGTTCTCCAGGCGCCTGCGCTCCTACGCGTAACGGCAGGATTCGGGATTCGGGATTCAGCGTAGCCCCCCCGCGAGAGGATCCATAAAAAAAGCCCGCTTCATGCGGGCCTTTTTTTGCGCCGCGCGTTCAAACGCGCGGATATAAACCGGCGGCGAACGCCGTCCGGTTTATTTGATCTTGGTTTCCTTGTAAATCACGTGCTTGCGCGCAACCGGATCGAACTTCTTGATTTCAATTTTTTCCGGTTTGGTGCGCTTGTTCTTGGTGGTGGTATAGAAGTGGCCGGTACCGGCGCTCGATTCGAGCTTGATTTTCTCACGCATGGCTGACTCCCGTTATACCTGCTCGCCGCGCGCCCGCATTTCAGCAAGCACGGCGTCGATGCCTTTTTTATCGATAGTGCGCAAACCAGCCTGCGATAATCGCATGCTGACCCAGCGGTTTTCGCTCTCAACCCAGAGGCGGCGGTACTGCAGGTTGGGCAAAAAACGCCGGTGCGTTTTGTTGTTGGCGTGGGAAACATGGTTTCCCCCCATCGGTTTTTTGCCGGTGACTTGACATACACGTGCCATGACGCTGCTCCAGAATCAGAAAGCCTTGGATAATACACTAAATTCAGCGGCTTGCTCAAGCTTTAGCTGACCTGCCGGACCGTGAGCACGAACGCGCATATCATAAAAAATGCTTATGCAACAATATCCTACAGCAATCCACGCTCCGCGAAAGACATCGCACTGTCGCCGCCGACCACGAAATGGTCGAGTACTTTCACGTCGACCAATGCCAGCGCCTGCTTCAGCGCGGTGGTCAGCATTTCATCGGCGCGGCTGGGCTCGGCGACTCCCGACGGATGGTTATGGGCAAAAATCAGAGCCGCCGCATTGTAATGCAGCGCTCGCTTCACCACTTCGCGGGGATAAACGCTGGTTTGCGTAAGCGTGCCGCGGAACAGCTCTTCCACCGCGAGCACGCGGTTCTGTGCATCGAGAAAAACGCCGACAAACACTTCGTGCGGCCGCCCCTGGAGCTTCAAGCGCAAATAGTCGCGCACCGCGAGCGGCGAATTGAGCGCCGAGCCATTGTCAATTTTTTCGCGCAGCGCGCGCCGCGCCATTTCGATCACGGCCTGCAGTTGCACGTACTTGGCGGCGCCGAGCCCGGGAATCGCGCAGAATTCCCGGTCGCTCGCGTTGAACAGGGCAGACAGCGACCCGCAGCTTTGCAGCAACTCACGCGCAAGATCGACCGCGCTCTTGCCCCTGATGCCGGTGCGCAGAAAAATCGCGACCAGCTCGGCGTCGGACAGGCTGTCTGCGCCCTTGGTCAGCAGCTTTTCTCGCGGGCGATCGTCCAGCGGCCAATCGGTGATTGCCATATCTTGGTGAATCGTACCCCTCAAGAGGGTATTGAAAGGAATAAACGGTAAATCGTGAACAGTTGGTCACATAACGGGTTAGCACTGCCTGTCGTTTACCGATGAGCGTCTTTTTACCATTCACTATTCACCATTTACCATTCACGGGGTTTACAGTTACACTCTGGGCTCTCTTCAGGGAAAGATGCTACGTGGCTGATACTTCAAGTAAAAAAGTGTTGCTCGGCGTGACTGGCGGCATTGCCGCGTATAAGTCCGCGGAGCTGGTGCGCGAGTTGATCCAGAGCGGCATAGAGGTGCAGGTGGTGATGACCCAGGCTGCCTGCGGTTTCATCACGCCCGCCACCCTGCAGGCGCTGTCCGGCAATCCGGTATTCACCGACATGTGGGACTCACGAATCGCCAACAGCATGGCCCACATCGAACTGACGCGTGACAAGGATGCCATTGTGGTCGCCCCGGCCACGGCTGATTTCATGGCAAAAGTCGCCAACGGCCTGGCTGACGACCTGCTCTCGACCTTATGTCTGGCGAGGGAGTGTCCATTACTGATGGCACCCGCGATGAACCGCCAGATGTGGGAAAACCCGGCAATGCAGCGTAACGTCGCGCAGCTCGGGCACGACGGCATCACCCTCCTGGGGCCGGCAAGCGGGGACCAGGCCTGCGGCGAAACCGGCATGGGACGCATGCTCGAAGCACAAGAAATCGCCGCTGTCGTCCGTGCTTTGCTGGCGCCGAAAATCCTGGACGGGGCACGGGTGCTGATCACCGCCGGGCCGACCTTCGAGCCTATCGATGCGGTGCGCGGCATCACCAACAAGAGTTCGGGAAAAATGGGGTATGCCATCGCGCGCGCTGCTCTCGGAGCGGGAGCCAGGGTCACACTGGTCTCGGGTCCAGTGAGCCTGCCGGCGCCGGCCGGCGTCGAGATTACGCACGTCGAAACGGCGGCGCAAATGTTCGAGGCGGTCAAACGGCAGGTAGCACGCGCGGATATCTATATCGGCGTCGCCGCAGTGGCCGACTATCGCGTGGACCAGCCGCGCCAGCACAAGATCAAGAAGACCGATGAAGCGCAGTTGGGTCTCAAACTCGTGCCCAATCCCGATATTCTGAGCTGGGTGGCGTCACGCCCCAAGCCGCCGTTCTGCGTCGGCTTTGCCGCCGAGAGCCGCAACCTCGATGAGTATGCCGATCAGAAACGGCGCCGCAAAAAAGTACAGATGATGGTTGCCAACCTGGCGCAGGAAGCCATCGGGGCCGACGACAACGAAGTCACGCTGCTTGACGATGCCGGCACACACAGGCTCGAGCGCGCCCCGAAGGAAATCGTTGCGCAGCAGATCATCGCCCATATCGCGCAGATCTACGGTTCAAAGAAAAAACGAAAATCCTGAACCGCCAAGAATCTTGCGGTTCAAAAATCGTTATGAAAAAAATCGACGTCAAGATTCTCGACCCGCGATTGCGCGATCAACTGCCGCACTATGCAACGTCAGGCTCCGCCGGCCTCGACCTGCGCGCCTGTATCGATCAGCCGATCACGCTGCAGCCCGGACAGACCGAGCTGGTCCCTACGGGAATAGCAATCCATATCGCCGATCCCGGTCTCGCCGCCATGGTGCTGCCGCGCTCCGGCTTGGGGCACAAGCACGGCATCGTGCTCGGCAATCTGGTCGGCCTGATCGACTCGGACTACCAGGGCCAGATCTTCGTCTCGACCTGGAACCGCGGCAATGCGCCCTTCGTGCTGAAGCCGATGGAACGCCTCGCGCAGCTCGTGGTCGTACCCGTGGTGCAAGTCGCGTTCAATGTAGTTGACGATTTTGCCGAAAGCTCGCGTGGCGCGGGCGGCTTCGGCAGCACCGGCAAACGATGAATGATGAGCGATGAACAATGAACAAAAAACGTGATTTCCTCGATGTTCACCGTTCCGCATTCATCATTCCGCGTTCATCGTTCCGATGAAATCGGCGCTGGTACTGTTCGCCCACGGCGCGCGCGATCCCGAGTGGGCCGTGCCGTTCCGGAAAATCCAGCATACTGTCGCCGCGCGCCGCCCCGACCTCGCGGTGGAACTTGCCTTCCTCGAATTCATACAGCCTGCGCTCGGCGAAACCATCGAAAAGCTGGCCGGCACCGGGCACGCCGTCATCACGGTCGCGCCGCTGTTCATGGCGCAGGGCGGGCATTTGAATCACGATCTGCCGCTGTTGCTGGAAAATCTGCGGCAGCGTTATCCCGCCGTGACACTGACGCTGCAGCCCGCGGTCGGCGACGTCGACGTCATTCTCGATGCTATCAGCGACTGGCTGGTCAACAGCACGCAATACTGAACGTTAATCGCCTCATGAATCCCGGGTATTTCAAGCGAGTCTTCGCGGTCATCGCACTCTGCCTGCCGGTCTTTGCCGCGCGCGCCGACATGCCGGAAATTGCGCTCACCATCGGCAGGCACAAACTGACGGCCGAGGTCGCGTATACCGAATCCGACCGCGCGCAGGGCCTGATGCACCGGCGCATGCTGCCGGCGAACCGCGGCATGCTGTTCGTGTTTCCCGAGGTTGCGATCCACGGCATGTGGATGATGAATACCTATATTCCGCTGTCGGTCGCCTTTCTCGATCAGGATGGCGTCATCATCAACATTGCCGACATGGAGCCGCACACCCGCGCCAGTCATTCGGCAGCCAGGCCCGCAAAATATGCGTTGGAAGTCAACCTGGGCTGGTTCAGGAAAAACGGCATCAAGCCCGGCGCCAAAGTCGAAGGCCTGGCGCAGATGCCGGCGCCAAAATAAAAAACGCACGGCGTCACGCCGTGCGTTTTTCGATACAGGTCCCGCTCAGCCGAATACCGCGGTCCTGAAAATCCCACCGCTTGCCGACATGAAAAACAGCAGCGGGATCGACAGCATGGTGTTAGTCCGCGAGGCCAGGAAAGCAATGCGGCGCGCCTTGTTTTTCTCTTCATCGGTTACCGTCACTATCCCCAGGATCTTTTTCTGGTTGGGCCAGATTATCGCCCATACATTGAAAAACATGATGGTGCCGAGCCAAGCGCCGATGCCGATCGGGTAGTAGGCGGGCTTCAGGAACAAAAACGCGTCAAAAAAGTGATTGCCGAGAATCATGGCCCCGGCCAGCCACGTCACCAATGCCGCCCAGCGAAACCAGAACAACGCGCGCGGCGCGACATGCTTGGTGATGCCGGCGCCGGTATTGTCTGCCGCGGCCGCCTTGAGCGCGCCGACCTGCACGAAATTGAAGTAATACAGCAGGCCGATCCACATCACGCCGGCCATGATGTGCAGCCAACGTCCCAATCCGAGTAGTATGAAATCCATGGCTCCCCCTTACTGCATTGCGAATTTGATGATGTTGTACAGGACCAGCGTAAGAATCAGACCACTGATCACGGTGCCCCACAGCGAATCGAGCGGATTTTTCATGACGACCTCCTTTGGTTCAAAGCTATTATTGGATGAACCCGCCAGCTAGGAGTTTGTCGGACTTGGGTGCGACAAACTCCTAAAATGAAAAGCACTAAAGAACGGGGTGAAAAGAACGCCATGCAAGTGACGTTTGA
>CAYIRZ010000231.1:0-5617 GCA_964365845.1 uncultured Streptomycetaceae bacterium | reverse complement strand
CCCGAGCCGGACACGAGCGCATGTGTCGTTTGAATCCAGTCACAGGTCACCAGTCACAAGTCACGCTTTTCAAAGGGCCAGTTCCATCACTACCGCATCTTCGCGGCCAGCATCCGCCGGATAATAGTCGCGGCGCACGGCGATTTCGGCAAAGCCGGCACGGCCATAGAGCGCCCGTGCCGCGGGGTTGGACGGCCGCACTTCGAGATAGATCTTGTCCGCCATGTAATCCCTGGCAAGCTTGATGATGAAGCGCAACAGTTCGGTGCCCAGCCCGCGGCGCTGCCATTCAGCCGCAATGCTCAGGTTGAGCAGATGGGCTTCGCCTGCCGCGATCATGGCCACGCTGTAGCCGATGATGGCGCCGCCACACTCGACGGCCCAGCAGTGATAACCCGCGTCGAGGGAGTCGCTGAAATTGCCACGCGTCCAGGGATGGGGGTAGATTGCGCGCTCGATCGCCGCCACGGCATCGAGATCGCGCGCGGTCATGCGGCGGTAATTCGGAAGGGTATCGAGTCGGGCGCTCATTTTTCCTGTCGTTCGTTCGTGCGCAGGGCGACCTTGTCGCGGACATAAAGCGGGGCCGCGAGCGCCGCGTCCAGGCCTTTCCCCCGCTCGAACAGCGGCACGGCCAGGCGCGCGATGTCCTGCGCATGCGGAAAAATGTCCGGCGTCACGCCGTTCAGGCAGCCATCGTAGCGCGTCATCAGCGCTTCACGGTACGCCGCAAATCCGTTGCCGCAGCCATGCCAGGTGCCGGCCGGCAAGAGCGGGGACTCCGCCGGCGCCCACAATCCCGGCTCGCAGACCGTCTGCCACTCGCCGCCCGATTTGTCATAAGCCGCATGGTAAATCTCGTGCATGCGAGCATCCAGGCAGCATACGACGCGCTCCGCATGCGATGCTTCCGCCATTGCCAGCAGCGTGCCAACGCCGATCACCGGAATATCCGCGGCGAACGCGAGCCCCTGGGTCACGCCGCAGGCGATTCTGAGCCCGGTGAACGATCCCGGTCCCTGCCCGAACGCGATGCCGTCGAGTTTTCCAACCTGTATTTTGTGCCGCGCCAGCAATTCATCCACCATGCCGAGCAACAATTCCGAGTGGCGCTGTCCGGCGTGCGTCTCGCGAGTGTCGACGTCGCCGTCATGCCATAACGCGACCGAGCAATATTCGGTTGAAGTATCGAGGGCCAGAATTTTCAAGACGGGTTCGCCTGCGGCTGCCCGCAGGGGACAGGATTGTGAATAAGCGCATTTTAACGCATTCGCCGCGCCGTCATTCCACTTCGCACATGGCGCCGCCTTGAGGTTTGGGCCACCATTCCCGTCCGGCACATGTCATGGAACGTGAAATTGTTTACAACACGACCATTCGCCGGCTGTTACAATAATCGCGTAGTTTCATGTGGTTATGTAAGCGCGGGAGCGTGACTTGAAAAACGTCCGGGAATTTCTTGAGTCGTTCGTCGTGGTCGCGCTGGTGCTGGCGGGCATGGCCGGCATATCCTATAACCTGTTGCGCGATAACGGCTGGCTCGGAACCGCCTTCGACAACGTGTGGGACTTCGAAACCCGGTATCCGTTGACCGCCATACCGGTGACGATCGCGGCCATTATTATGTTCAGGCTGTGGAGCCGCAACAAAGTCATCCACGGCCGCACGAGCAAGCTTCCCAATTTTGTCCTTTATGCGCTAATGGCGGGCGGAGCCTATTTCATCGGCCATTACGCCATCACCGGCAGGCTCTAATCAGTCCGTCGCAACCACGACTTTGTCGGCGATCAACTGCCTGATGGTTTCAGTACTGCATCCCAACCCCGTCAGCAGCTCGCGCGTATGCTCCCCGATGCGGGGCACGTCGAGCCGCGTGCCAAAGCGCGCACCGTCCATCTCGATCGGCAGGATCGGCACCTTGGTCTTTTTGCCGTTGAGCAGCGTGACCGGCGTCAGGCCGCCCGACGCGTTGAGATGCGGATCCTCGAACAGGTCCTCGGGCCTCGCGATCGGCGCGAACGGCAGGCCGAGCGCCTCGCACTTGTCCATCAGTTCCTGTTTGGTCATCTTGCTGAAAATTCCCGTCACAACGGGCATGATGCGCGGCCGCGCTTCCACCCGCTGCGGATTGGTGGCGAGCGCCGGGTCCGCAAGCAGGTCGGCCAGACCGAACGCTTCGCAGAACACCTTCCACTGGGTATCGGTCACCACGCCAACGAACACCAGCTCGCCGTCGCTGGTCTTGAAGTTGTCGTAAATCGCCCACGCGCGCACGCGGTCGGGCATCGGCGCCACGGGCTTGCCGGTCATCAGGCCTTCCATCATGTGCTGCGCCATCAGGAATGCGTTGTTCTCGAACAGGGCGCTTTGCACGTACTGGCCCCTGCCCGAGCTCGTCCGCTGGTGCAGCGCAGCCAGAATGGCGATCGCGCCGAACATGCCGCCCATCACATCGTTGACCGACGCGCCCGCCCGCAACGGCCCGAAGCGCCCGCCCGTCATGTAGGCGAGCCCGCCCATCATCTGCACCACCTCGTCGAGGCCGGTGCGATGGTCGTAGGGGCCGGGCAGGAAACCTTTCAGCGAGCAGTAGATGATTTCAAGCTTGAGTTTCTTGATGGCCTCGTAGCCGAAGCCGAGCTTGTCCATCGCGCCGGGCCGGAAGTTTTCGGTGACCACGTCGGCGCTGGCGATCAGCTTCAATATCACTTCGCGGCCCCGTGGCGACTTGAGATCGACCGCGAAACTTTTTTTGTTGCGGTTGTAGGTCGGGAAAAATCCGGCGCCCGAGGCGGCCAGCTTGCGCGTGTGGTCGCCATCAAGCGGCTCGACCTTGATCACTTCGGCGCCCAGATCGGCAAGAATCAGGCCGCACGTCGGGCCCATCACCACGTGGACGAATTCGACGACGCGAACGCCGACGAGCGGCAGGGACATGCTCATTCTCTCAATCTCCAAATCGAACGGAAGCCGGGACGAAGCCCTTGGTCACGCCGGCGAGCGGCACGTAGCCATAGAGCATCTCGCCGGGAATGCCTTCGGCCAAAATCTTGCGGATGGCAAGCAGCCGGTCGAGATCGACGCCGGCGCGGAATGCGATTTTCTCACGAACGCAGCGCCCTGTATTGCCTCGCCCGCCGGCGCAGGTTACGCTTGCCGCTCACCTTCCGTTCATGCACGTGAATGTCCTTCATTTACCTAGGAGACCCTATCATGAGCAACATCAAACGCCACACATCCGGACCCGTGCATTCGCGCGTCGTCGAACACAATGGGCTGGTTTTCCTCGCCGGCACCACCGCCGACAATCGTGCCGCGTCGTGCAAGGCGCAGACCGAGGAAATCCTGAAGAAAATCGACGCCTTTCTCGCACTAGCCGGCACTGACAAGTCGCGCCTGCTCTCGGCGACCATCTGGCTCGCCGACATTGGCGAGAAAGAGCAGATGGATGCCGCCTGGAAAGCGTGGGTCGACCCCGACAACAAGCCGGCGCGCGCCTGCGTCGAATCGCGGCTCGGCTCGGCCGACACGCGCGTGGAAATCATGGTCACCGCAGCGAAGTAGGAGGGGGCTACGTTCCTTCGCCCCCTTTGCCCTCCGAAATTAGCCCCCGCGCCAAGAGGACTTTGAATATAAGTTAATAAAAACAATGTGTTTGCAAAGTCAGCCATAATTGACTATACTGTCCGCCAATTGGCATAAACGGAGTATAGCCATGACCAGCTTTGCAGTACCTGCCCCCGAGATGTTCCGGTCTGTCGAAACCCTGCTCGGCGGTCGCGGCGTCTTGCGCGCCAAGCCTCATTCGACACTGGACTGGATCGAGGTGATCCGGAATGGGATTCCGGCTGCCGCAATCGAATCCCTGCTCAAGGTAATGCAGGTGTCCCAATCCGAGCTTGCCCGTGCGCTCGGCATTCCCGAACGCACTCTCGCCCGCCGTAAGCGCGAAGGCGTGCTGAACAGCGAGGAATCGGCCAAGCTGCTGCGGCTGGCGCGAGTGGTCGGACGGGCCAACGAGGTCTTTGAGGATACGGAAGCCGCTCTGCACTGGCTGAAGTCGCCCAATTCGGCTTTGTCAGGGGCAACACCCCTCAGCCTGCTGGATACCGACATTGGGGCCGAAAATGTGCTCGACACGCTGGGACGGATCGAGCACGGGGTGTTTGCGTAGCAGCGGCGATGCTGACCGTCTGGCGGCTGGTTACCGCCCGTTTCGCGAAGTCGGCGTTTTCCGGGGAGGGCGCGCGCCTCTACGGCGGCCGCTGGAACCGCAAGGGCGTTCCCCTCGTGTACACGGCGGGAAGTCAATCACTGGCCATGCTGGAAATGCTGGTCCAGGACGAACCTCTCCGGGCACGCTACGTCATGATCGAGGCACGCATTCCGAAGGGAATTACGATCGACCGAATCAAGGCCGAGGTTCTTCCTTCGGACTGGCGGGACATCGCCGCCCGCGAGAAGCTGCAGGTCATTGGAACGGAATGGGCCAGGAAGCGGAGCGCCGCGGTGCTTGCCATCCCCAGCGCGATCATTCCCGCCGAGACCAACTACCTGCTCAATCCGCTGCATTCTGATTTCCGGCGCATCAAGATCGGCCAGCCTCAAAAGTTCGAGACCGATCTGCGCTTGATCAAGACATGAATAGAAAGCGCTGCTGCGGATGCTCGACAAGACCGATCTCAGTGACCTTCGTGTACCAGTCAAGCGCATCCCTCAAGGGGGTGTTGAAAAGAATGCTCCGTGCGAACCTTTTCAACTCGTCATCAGAGCCGGAACACCACTCGGTCCCATGCAATATCCCTTTGTTTTTATTTATATTTCCCATTATTTCTCTGTGATATCATGATAATTGGATGGCGTTACGCGTTCAGCCAGCGGCGGCATAAATCCGGGCAAATGGGAAATAAAGGATGAAAAAGGGAAAATCACTGCGCGTCCCGGTTACACACGGCCTGAAGGATATTTATGCGATGGACATGCGTCTTGCCTATCAGGCTGCCTGCCTTGGGCAGTTTAATGTTGCGGCTTTCAGCCGCCTGGCAGCCGCCATCTCCGTCGTCCGCTCCGCGCTCGAACAAAACCAGACCACCCTTCCCCTCGCCATCGATACGCTGGACGCGGCCATCGAAACCTTGCTGGCGGTGAGAAAAAAAGGCGATGAAACCGGCGTATGGGAGATCACCGAGAGCGAGCGTCCCTCCGTTCTCAGTGGTATCGACATGGCGGAAGAGTGTATTGGCACCCTCGATGTCGCACTCCTTGCGCAAACTGCCGCAAAGCTGCTTCAGAACGTCAATGACGAACCAGGCGACAAGTAAACTCCCTCTTCACTTGTCACCCGCTTTCGTGAACTCCGTGCGAACCTTGTTTTGGCATCTTGGCGTCTTGGCGTACCCCTCAAGGGGGTATTAAAAAGAATCTTGGCGGTAAATTCTGTTTTAGGTTTTTGCCCCTTCGACCGTCCGACAAGCTCCCCGCTCAGGACGGGTTTGGCGGTTAATTATATTTTGTTTTAAAATATAAGGTTACCAACCATGCCCCCCGACATCAAAGCCCTCGCCTTCGACGTCTTCGGCACCTGCGTCGATTTCCGCGGCAGCATCATCAAGGAGTG
>CAYIRZ010000230.1:3745-5643 GCA_964365845.1 uncultured Streptomycetaceae bacterium | reverse complement strand
AGGAGAATGGCAGCGGCCGCTGCTGGTGGCAGCTCAATCTGCACGTCGCGCCTGGCCTGGGCAACGGCATGGGCATTCTCTATACCGCGGGCATCGCCGGCACGCCGCTGCTGGTGCTGGTCGGCGGCCAGGACCGGCGTTTTCTCCATACCCGGCCCGTGCTGTGGGGGCCGCTGGAAAAAATGGCGGGATCGGTGTGCAAGGCGGTTTACGCGCTCGACACGCGCCACGACGCCGCGGCGAACGTGAAGAGCGCGCTGCGCACGGCGCTGACCCCGCCCTACGGCCCGGTGGCGCTCATCTGCCCGCCCGATCTGCTGGAACAGGAAATCGACGCCGCGCCGGCAACGGTAAACGCGCCCCGGCTCTCGACCCTCGGCGCGGAAGACGCGCGCAGCTATGTGCGCTTTCTCGCAACCGCGAAACGCCCGGCGCTGATCGTGGCCGAGGACGTGCACTGGAACAACGCCGGCGCGGAACTCGAAGCGCTGGCGAAAACTCTCGGCGCGCCGGTCTATGCCGCGCCGTACACCGGCGTGCTGCCGGTGGCGAGCAGCGCCGCGTGCTACGCCGGCTATCTGCCGCCGAGCATGAAACAGTTGAGCGACCGTCTCGCGGCGCACGATGCGCTCTTTTTCATCGGCGGGCGCGGGTTTCGCACCACGCTCTACAGCGAAGCGAAGCTGCCGCACAAAAAAGCCTGGATCGGCAACGATTCGAGCGTGCTCGCCCCTGACGGCGAATTCGAGCTGGCGCGCATCGCCGACGTGCGCGGCGCGCTGAAGGAAATCAACGCCTTCATGAAGGGGGCGCGCGCAAAACGCGCCGCTGCCACGCTGCGCCCGGAGACGGCGCTACCCGCCGCGCGGCCGAAAGCGCTACATCCCTCGCGTGCCGTCCACGCCCTGCTCGACAAATTCCGCGATGCCCTGTGGGTGGATGAATCGGGACTGTCGACCTCCGACGTGCGCCAGTGGATGGAGCTAAACGCAGGCTGCTACCTCATCAACGGCAGCGGCGGCATCGGCTGGGGACTGGCGGCGGCGGTCGGCGCGGCGATCGGGCAAAACGAGCGGCAGGTCGTGGCGATCATCGGCGACGGCTCGACCTTGTATGCGAGCGAAGCGCTGTGGAGCGCGGAACACAACAAGACGAAAATGCTGCTGGTCGTGCTCTCCAACCGGCGCTACACCACGCTCAACGAAGCCGCGATCCGGCTCGCCGACGGCCCGCTCGAATCCTTCAACCTCGAACCGCCGACGATCGCCTTTTCAGGGCTCGCCCGGCTCTACGGCTGGCGCTACGCACAGGCGTCAACGGAGAAGGAACTGGGCGCCTTCCTCGCTGCTTCGCGCGGCAGGTTCAAGACCAACACGCTGCTGGAACTCAAGCTCGACCCGGCGCTGAAACCGGTCACCGCCTCGCGGCATTTCTGACAGCCCCTGCCCTTGGCCGACGGCACGCCGCTTGTAATGTGCGGAAACGCACATACATCGCCCCGGCAAAGGGATAATTTAGCAACTCCAGTTATGGAGTCAAATCATGCGAAAAATTGCCTTACAGACCAGTTACACGCTGGCTTTCCTGATCGCCGGGATACTGGCGGCGGGCCCGGTCCTTGCGGACAAACCGGCATGGGCCGGCAGTGGCAACAAGCAGGAAAAGAATGACAAGCGCGACGCACGGGATCGCGACGAAGACAGGCAAGGCAGGAAGGGAGGCGGCCATTTCGTCGATCAACACAGGGGCATTGTTCGTGAGTACTATGGCGAACGGTTCCGGGCCGGCAACTGCCCTCCCGGCCTCGCCAAGAAGCACAACGGCTGCATGCCGCCAGGCCAGGCGAAGAAGTGGCGGGTTGGCCGGCCGCTGCCGCGGGACGTGATTTTCTACGATCT
>CAYIRZ010000230.1:0-3645 GCA_964365845.1 uncultured Streptomycetaceae bacterium | reverse complement strand
CGAAGAAGTGGCGGGTTGGCCGGCCGCTGCCGCGGGACGTGATTTTCTACGATCTTCCCCTGACGCTTATTGAGCAGCTTGGCCGGCCACCGGCAGGCCACCGTTACGTGCGCGTGGCAGCTGATATCCTGCTAATCGCAGTCGGGACGGGTATGGTCCTGGATGCGATCCAGGACTTGGGCAGGATGTAGCGGAGAGCGGTCCGGCCTTATCTGATCTTTCAGCCGGGAAAACAGTAAGCGGTGAGCCGTGAACAGTGAGCGGTTTTCTTACTGCTTACTGCTTACTGCTCACCGCTTACCGCCCTTAAACAAACCCCGGCGGCAATGTTTCCACGAACGACTTGCGGCGGGCGATGCCGGCGTGCCATTTCGCGAGCCTGGGCGCACGGTTGCGCCAGTCGTGCGGATGGCGGAAATCGGTGTACTGCAGGCCGACGCCCATCACCAGATCCGCCAGGGTAAACGTCCTGCCGACCAGAAATTCCCCGCCCTTGAATGTGCTTTCCGCCAGATCGATGGCGCGCCGAATGCGCTTTTCCTCGCGCGCGATTTTCTCCGGCATCTGCTTGTCCCCGGGGCGCCGCAGTTCCAGTATGCGCGCTATCCCCGCGTCGATGATGCCGTTGCCCAGCGCCTGCCACCACTGCGCCTGCCAGTAGCCCGCGGGGTCTTTCGGCGTGAGCGGCTTGCCGTCGACGTTGTCCAGATAGTGAACAATGAGCACCGACTCGAAGAGGTAATTGTCGGGACCGATCTGCAGCGCCGGCACCTTGCTCAAGGGGTTCCTGGCGATGATCGGGCTGTCGTCCGGCCACGGATCTTCCACCACGAATTCGCAGGGCAGATTTTTTTCCCTGATCAGCACCCGCGCCTTGCGCACGTAAGGCGAAGTCGTCGAACCATAGAGTTTCATGTGCCACATCCTCCCGGCTTGATAAGCGAGCCGCTATTCTACCCCTAGCCCCGGACGTTGCGCATCCTGCGTTCAGAGCGCACGGGAATGAAAACGGCCGCGGGATAAAGCGGATCGCGCGTTGACAGCGGGCAAACCGAACCCCTACCATCCGGTTATGATCACCGTAAAGAAAATCGGAAAACACCTGGGCGCCGAAATCAGCGGCGTCGATCTTTCCCGGCCTCTCGACGACGACACTTTTGCGCAAGTCGCCAATGCCTTCTTCGACAACGAGGTCGTGTTCTTCCGCAACCAGAAACTCACGCTGGAACAGCATATTGCCTTCACGAAACGCTTCGGGGAACTCGAACAGCACGTGCGCAAGGAAGCGCGGCTGGCCGACCATCCCGAAATCTTTATCCTGTCGAACATTCTCGACGACAGCGGCAAAGCGATCGGCGCGCAGGATGCGGGCCGCTTCTGGCACAGCGACCTGTCCTACAAGCGCGAGCCCAGCCTGCTGTCGGCGCTGTATGCGATCAAGATTCCCGTCAAGGACGGCAAGCCGCTCGGCGACACGCACTTCGCCAGCAGCACCGCCGCTTACGACGCGCTGCCCGAGGCCATGAAGCAGCACCTCCAGGGACTGAAAAACGTGCACAGCTACCGCGAATACCGGATCAAGAACTATGCCGCGCAGCAGGACGAAATGCGCCGCGGCGTCCGCACCGTGCAGGAGCATGCGCCGACGCCGGAGCAACTCGCCAGCGTGCCCGACATGGCCACGCCGGTGGTGCGCATCCACCCGGTCACCAAGCGCAAGGGCCTGTTTGTCAACGAGGGGCACACCTCCCACATGGCGGACATGCCACGCGAGGAAGGCGACGCGCTGCTCAAACAGCTGTATGTCCACATTACGCAACCCGAGTTCATATATACGCACCACTGGACGCCTGGCGACCTGCTGATGTGGGACAATATTGCCGTACAACACAAAGCGACTTTCGACTACGATCCGCTGCCGCGGCTGCTCTATCGCACCACGGTCCGCGGCCCGGCGATCTGCTGATGTGGGGCGCCGTAAAGCAAACTCCGATTCAGATGACCAAAGCAACGGGATTGATGACGGCATGGGTGCACGTGCCGCCGGAACGCGAAGACGAATTCAACGACTGGTACAACCTCGAGCATCTTCCCCAGGTCGTCGCCCTGCCCGGCTTCGTGCGCGGCCGCCGCTACATGGTGGATAATGCAAAACCCAAGTACCTGGCGTGGTACGACACGGCGGATGAACACGTGGAGCCGGGACCCGACTTCCAGCGCTTTGTCGCTCATCCCACGCCGTGGTGGACGCGCATGGCCCGTTGCTTCGAGCACCGTGAGCGCATGAATTTCCGCCTGATGTGCGACGTTGGCCGGGTGCCGGAACAGGACACGCCCTGGCTCTATATCGTGCACACTGACATTCCCGACCACATCGTCGACGAGTACAACGAGTGGTACGACAAGGAGCATCTGCCGCGGCTGGTCACCGTTCCCGGCGTCATCCGCGCGCGGCGCTACACGGCGGCCGGCGGCAACCCGAAGTACCTGACCGCCTACGAGCTCACCGACAGGAACGCCTTCGAAAGCCCGGAAGGGTTGAAAGCACGCAAGACGCCGTGGACCGAAAAAATGCGCTCGCTGTTCCAGAATACCCGGCGCAGCATGTGCAGACTGATCCTGCCCGGCGTCACCCACGAGCAGGCGCGCAGAAAACCGGCCTGACAGCGATCGATCCCCATGTACCTGCTGGAACACGATGCCAAGGAACTGCTGGCGCAATACGGGATCCCGGTCCCGCCGGGACGGCTGATAGGCGGCGACGAAACCATATACCGCCCTGCTCTGCCGCCCGGTCCGTGGATCGTCAAGGGCCAGATCAACACGGGCGGCCGCGGCAAAGCGGGCATTATCCGCAAAGCAAACACGCTCCAGGAAATCGTCGAGCATGCCTCTGCCATCCTTGGCGCTACGGTCAAAGGCCGCCAAGTCAACGCCATCCGCATCGAGCAGCAGGTTGATGCCGCGGAAGAATGCTATCTCGCTTTTCTGATCGACCCCGCCAGCGGCGGCGTGCGCGTGATCATGTCGGCGCAAGGCGGCATGGACATCGAGAGCCTGCCCGCGACGCTGGTCAAAACGGATGTCGCGGCGCCCGAGGCCGCGGCGCTTGCCGGCTGCGTGCAGCGTCTCGCGACCGCGATGTCCGGGGTCAAAGCGCGTGCGCTGCGCGACGCCAGCGAGCGCCTGGCGCAGGTTTTCCTCGAGCGCGAGGCGCTGCTGATCGAAATCAACCCGCTGTTCGTCAAGCTGGACGGCACCTGGGTCGCCGGCGACGCCAAGATCATCACCGACGACAATGCCCTCGCGCGCCAGCCCGCGCTCCGCGAGCTGCTCGGGCAACGCGCCGCAGTCTACCCTGAAACTGCGCTCAAGCTGGAACACGGCTTCGACTACGTCGTGGTCGATCCTCAGGGCGAAATCGGACTGCTGACCACGGGCGCGGGATTGTCGATGATGCTTATCGACGAACTGCGCGAGGCCGGCCTTAAACCCTACAATTTTCTCGACCTACGCACCGGCGGGCTGCGCGGCGAGACGAAGCGGCTCGTGCAAGTGCTGCGATGGATCGCCAAAGGCAGAAATATCCGGGTGCTGCTGGTCAACATCTTCGCCGGCATCACCGATCTCGGCGAGTTCTCGCGC
>CAYIRZ010000229.1:0-5675 GCA_964365845.1 uncultured Streptomycetaceae bacterium | reverse complement strand
ATTCCTCGAAGCCGGTGAAAATGCCGTTGAGGTAATCGAGCGTATACGGCCGCTGTGGATGGCGTGCCACCTGCGCGATCTGCCACGACGTCAGCTTGCCGTAGATGTCCTTGGTCAGCGCCTGGCTTTTTTTCTGCTGCCGCGAGATTTCTTCGGAAATGTCGAGCGCCGAATCGTCCTGCACGAAGCGCAGCTCTTCGATCTTCGCTTCCAGCTCGGCGATCGGCTGTTCGAAATCTAAGAAAGTTGTTTTCATTCAAACACTTATGTATTTTACCATTTCGCTAATGATACAGCAGAACGTATTTTAGCCACAGAGATCACAGAGGACACAGAGAAAGAAAACCAAGCAACCTCCTCCAAAGCCGTGCTAAGCGAACATTGACGGCCACTTTCAGTCGTAGCCTTCATCTACTGCAACGCCTTGTTGGACGGCGTATCGCCGCACGCGCAGCTCCACCCCCTGTTGGGTGGCATGCGAAAACAACTATTTCGTGGAATTCGAGAGATTGAGTAACGGTTTCAGGACTAAGGGTACGCCCTCGAGTTTGGGAAATGCCTCGTCAAGCTTCTTCTTTACAGCCCCTCGAATCAAATCTGGCTCGGGCTCATTCTCCTCATCCCATCTAAAAACGCGCTCACGACTCGATACACGAGTGTATTGGTCCGTAATTTCACGGCTGCCGCGGTTAAATCCAAATTTCGAACCTTCTGCGATTAGCCTTTCAATAATTTCTCTGCGTTTCGTGAGATCTGCCATGCGGCGTACCTCCACATAGAAGTTGAGCCTTCCAACATCCAACTCGAACCGAAGAATGAACCACGAACGTGGGTCGTAGTTGCTGTCATCAAGTCCAACGGGCGGCAACCATTCCAGCCACGCCTTCGGTACAAAATCGATCACGTTTGCCACTCTCCAGAACACGTGCCAGCGAGGGTCCTCTCGCAGGACAGCCTCCGCCTCCGCCAGTACACCCGACTTTTGGCTACTGGCCCGCTCAAAGATTAATTTCAGCGCACGCCGATGGTTCTTGTAGATTCGTTCGCAGAGCTCGTCAATTTTGGGGTCGTTCATGAATCGAGTCCCTATCAGGCTGAGATAATGGTCGAGAAATATCAGTATGTCTTCGCCAATCGCCTTGCTGTTTGTTGTTCGAACGCGATTGAGTACACGGTGAATGTCGGCGTAGCTATAGGACACCCAAGCATCCTCGGAAGGTTCGTCGGCGTTTGCTGTCAGGTACACGAACAGCGGTCGAGAATCTGGGTAGTGGGTTTTCATCGTCGCTTGGTAGCGACCTAACTGATTCGAGTGCTCTTGCGATCCAACTTTATTCTCGATGACAACGACGAAAGGCGGCTCGTGGCATGTAATGAGCAGGTCAATGTTCCGCCATTCTCGCCTTATCTCCACGCCGCGTAAGTCTGTTCCATCCAACTCAATGGGCGAAAGCGGGCGCAATTTCGCCGGCGCCAGCTTGAGCATGTCCATGAGAACCGCCCTCAAGAACAGCTGTCCTTGGCCGTGCGACTCCGCCGGATCGAGCACGAAGGCAAGGAAGTTAGAGTGACGGATTTCGACACGCGCGATATTGAGCGCATCAAAGATATTGAACCTGCCGATACGTGATTCGAGGGCGAGGAGGTCGTCGTTGTCAACGACAAACCGTTCCAAGGCTGCTAGCGCCTCAGCGCAATGTGTGCCTAGGTTTCCCTGTTCACTGTTCATTGAGTTTATTCGCGCCTAAGCGTTGCGAAGATGCTAAACCGATATACCGGAATATACAACTTTGATCCTTTAGATTTTTCTCTGTGATCTCTGTGTCCTCTGTGGCTAATGCTTTTGATTTTAGTACCCCCCGACATCCACGCCGCGCGGGTCGCTGGCGGCCTGCGCCGCGCCGGTCTGCCGCGACTTGAATACCATCTGCATATTGCCCCATTTGCGGTTCACCACCTGAATCGCGTGCCCTTTGGCTGCCATCGCCGCGCGCCAGCCGGGCAAAAAACCTTCGGGCTCGACCTCGACGCGGTCGGGCCAGTATTGATGGTGATAGCGCGGCATGGCGAGCAACCGCTGCAAATCGACCTGCGGGTTGCGCAGGTATTCGAGTATCGCGAGCAGCACCTGGCTCACGATGCGCGAGCCGCCGGGGGCGCCGAGTATCAGCACCCCTTTTGCGTCCTCGACGAACGCCGGCGTCATGCTCGAAAGCGGCCGCTTGCCGGGGGCGATGGCGTTGGCAACGCCGCCGCGCAGGCGATACGAGTTCGGCACGTCGGGGCGCAACGTGAAATCGTCCATCTCATTGTTGAGCAGCACGCCGGTATCGCCGGCGACGATGCCAGAGCCAAACAGCCAGTTGATTGAAAGCGTTGCGGCGACGCGATTGCCCTCCGCGTCGATCACCGACAGATGCGTGGTATTGCCGCTTTCCGCGCGCACCTGCTTATCGCCCTCAAGATCGTCGCTCCGGGTTGCGGCAGCCGGATTGATGGTCGCCGCGCGCTGCCTTGCGTAATCCCTGCCGACAAGCCTGCCCACCGGCACCGTCACGAAATCGCTGTCGCCCAGATACAGCGCGCGGTCCTGAAATGCACGGCGCAGCGCTTCGACGACGAGATGCGCCGTATCGGGTTGGCCTGCGCTGGATAGTTTGAACTGTTCGAGCATGCCGAGGCTCTGCGCGAGCGCGATGCCGCCGGCAGATGGCAATGCTGCTGCAGTGATGGTCGCGCCGCGGTAGGTAAACTTCACCGGCTCGCGTTCGACTACTTGGTAACGCTCGAGGTCGGCGAGTTGCCAGGCACCGCCTGCGGCGTTCGCCGCCGCCACCAGCGCGCGCGCGACATGCCCGGCGTAAAACCCGTCCCTGCCTCCGCGCGCCACCTGTTCCAGGGTTACAGCCAGTTCGGGCTGGCGCAGCACGAAGCCCGCCTGCGGCGCGCGGTCGTTGTCGAGAAAAACCCTGGCGGTATTAACGCCGTCTTGCAGAACACGCTCACGCAACTTGGCGATGCGCGCATAGCGTGGATCGGCCTCGAACCCTTCCCGTGCATAGCGGATCGCCGGCGCCAGCGATGCGCCAAGCGGCAGCTTGCCGTAGCGCTGTGCAACATGCACCAGGGCGGCGGGCATGCCTGGAATTGCCGCCGACTTTCCGCCCTGGGTCGAAGCGCCGTGAATCGGATGGCCTTCGCTGTCGAAGTAAAATTCGCGCGTGATCGCCGCAGGCGCGGTCTCGCGCCCATCTACCATGACCTCGCGGCCGTCGGCTGCGCGGTGCAGCAGAAAGAACCCGCCGCCGCCGAGCCCCGATGAGTATGGCTCGACCACGGCCAGCGCCGCCGCGACCGCGACCGCGGCGTCGAAAGCATTGCCGCCGCGCCTCAGCGCTTCGTAGCCGGCCTCGGTCGCCAGCGGATGGGCAGAGGCAATCGCGGCCTGAGGCGGCGGCGCACCCTCCGCCGCCGGCGAGATGCGGATGACGAGTACGCACCAGGCTGCAAGCAGTGCACATGCCGTTTTTTTTGCGAAAGACGTGGTATCAATCAAGAGTTTCACGATACCGGATCAACGCCAAAGCGGAAACCGCCAGCAGGAACAGGGCGATCGGCCAGACGTTGGGCATGATGTCCGCGGCAGTGTTGCCTTTCAGCAGTATCCCCCGAAGAATGCGCAGAAAATGGGTCAGGGGCAACGCCTCGCCCAGCCACTGCGCCCACTGCGGCATGCCGCGGAACGGAAACATGAAACCGGAGAGCAGAATGGACGGCAGGAAAAAGAAAAACGCCATCTGCATCGCCTGCAGCTGGTTCTTCGCGAGCGTCGAGAATGTGAATCCGACCGCAAGATTGGCGGCGATGAACAGGACCAGCGCGACCGACAGCAGCGCAAGACTGCCTATCATCGGCACCTTGAACAACAGCCTGGATGCAAGCAGGATGATCGTGACCTGCACATAGCCGACGACGATGTAGGGCAGGATCTTGCCCGCCATCACTTCGATCGGACGCACCGGCGTGGCCAGCAGATTCTCCATGGTGCCGCGCTCGCGCTCGCGGGTCATCCCCAGAGAAGTCATGATCACCATGGTCATGGTGAGGATGGTGCCGATCAGACCGGGCACGATGTTGTACTGGGTAATGCCTTCAGGATTATAGCGCCGGTGCACGCGCACCTCGAACGGTGGCGACTGATTCTGCAGATAGGCCAGCCCCCCCTGAAGATCGCGAGCGATGGCGGTCTGATTGAGGGTGAGCAGCGCCGCCAGCGCGTTGCTGGTCGCGGCCGGGTCGGAAGCATCGGCCTCGAGCAGCAACACCGGCCGCTCGCCGCGCATGAGTTTGCGGGAAAAATTCTCGGGGATCGTCACCGCAAACTGCACTTCGCCGGCCGCCAGCGCACGATCGACCTCGGCTTCCGATCGAAGATGACGGGTCACGCGAAAATAACCGCTGTTTTCGAGCGCACGCACGAAGCTGCGGGCAAATATGCTGTTGTCGGCTGACAGCACCGCCGTCGGCAGCGCCTTGGGATCGGCATTGATGGCGAAGCCGAACAGGATCAGCTGCATGATGGGGATCAACACCATCATCGCGAACGTCAGCCGATCGCGCCGCATTTGAACGAACTCCTTGGCCATCACGGCCCACAAACGCGTCCAGGAGAAATAGCGGGAAATCATCATGAGACAAAATTGTCGCGTGCCTGATCCATCATTTTGATGAATACGTCTTCAAGCCCGGGTTTTGAACGCTGCCAGTCAAGACTCGGCCGCTCGCGATAGGCCGCGATGGTGCGTTCGAGCGCCGCCTCGTCGGTGCCGCTCACGTGCAGCGCATTCCCGAACGGCACCACCATGGCCACGCCGGGGCGGGATTTGAGTTCAAGCGCCAGCGCGAACAGATCCGGGCCAGTCACCGCCCAGGTCGTCAGCCGGGAATGCGCGATCACCTCCTGCGCCGTGCCGGTGACAAGCAGCCTGCCATAGACGATATACGCCAGTTCGTGGCAGCGTTCGGCCTCGTCCATGTAATGCGTGCTGACGAGAACGGTCATGCCGCCCGCCGCCAGTTCGTGGATCTGCTCCCAGAATTCACGCCGCGCCTTGGGATCGACGCCGGCGGTCGGCTCGTCGAGCAGCAGCAGCTGCGGCTCGTGCAGCATGCAGGCCGCGAGCGCCAGGCGCTGTTTCCAGCCGCCCGAGAGCTGCCCGGCGAGCTGGCGGCTGCGGTGCGCCAGCCCCACCCGCTCGAGCGTCGCATCCACCGCGCGCCGCCGGTTGGGCAAAGCGTAGACGCGCGCGATGAAGTCGAGGTTCTCGCGAATGGAAAGATCCTCATACAGGCTGAAGCGCTGCGTCATGTAGCAGACGTGAAGCTTGATTGCAGCGGCATCGCGGATGATGTCGAAGCCCAGGCAGGTCCCGCTTCCGCCATCAGGCGTGAGCAGTCCGCACAACATGCGGATGGTGGTGGTCTTGCCGCTGCCATTCGGCCCCAGAAAACCGCAGATATGGCCGCGCTCTACGCGAATCGAAACATCATCGACAACGCGCTTGCCGTCAAAAATCTTGGTCAGGCCCGCGACGTCGATAACGGCAGTATTCACGGGGAAATTCTCACTTCCAGCGGCTGGCCGGGATGCAGTTTGACGGCATCTTCCGGCGCCG
>CAYIRZ010000228.1:0-5689 GCA_964365845.1 uncultured Streptomycetaceae bacterium | reverse complement strand
CTAGGAACTGAAAAAACCGTACAGTTCGTTGTAAACCTCGTCCGGCGCCTGCTCCGCTGGATAGTGTCCGCACGGCAGCGACCGGATGCGCTTGATGTCGGCGCAGTACTGCGGCCAGGCTAGTCGCGGATCGAAAAACTTTTCGGTGTGGCTTTTCTCACCCCAGTAAATCGCCGCCGGGCACCCGATCTTGCGTCCCGCCTCGAAATCGGCCTGGTCCATCTCGAAATCGATGGTCGCCCCCGCGCGGTAATCCTCGCATACGCCGTGGATGTTTTCGGGCGTGCAGCAACGCGCATATTCCTTCAGCGTCTCCTCGCTAAACCCACCTTTGCCGATGCCCATTTTGGTGAGCTTCTTGAGAATGTAGTAATCCTCCTTGCCTTCGATCAGCTTCTCCGGAATATCGTAGGGCTGCGCCATGAAAAACCAGTGATAGGAGTTGAGCGCCCATTCGCGGCTCATGTGCGTCAACACGTGGTGCGTAGGCAGAATGTCGAAGCTCGCGAACTTCAGCACCTTGTCGGGATGGTCAAGCGCCATGCGGAACGCGGTGCGCGCGCCGCGGTCATGGCCGGCCACGAAAAACTGCCTGAAACCCAGATGCCGCATCACATCGACCTGGTCCTGCGCCATGCGGCGAAAGGAATAGTTGCTGTGATCCTCTTTGCCGCGCGGCTTGCCGCTGTCGCCATAGCCCCGCAGATCGGTAGCGACCACGGTGAAATCCCGCATCAGCCGCGGCGCGACCCGGTGCCAGTGCACGTGCGTGAGCGGATTGCCGTGGATCAGGAGCAGCGGCGGGCCGTTGCCGCCGACACGTCCGACGATCTTGACCTCCGGATCGGTGGTCTGGATTTCAAAACGTCTGAAGCCTTCGTACATTTCATGCTCCCTGCAATTTTGCCTGTCTTTAAACTACTCCATATTGCAGGACAGCCGCCACCGCATAGCCAGATAATGGACTGTCGCGCCGCAATCAAGCCGTCACGTGATAAGATTTCGCAGCAGAAAACGGGTGCGCATCGCCAGTATCGCCGCATTCATTCCTTAGAGCCCATAACAGAATAAAAAAATTAGCCGCCGATGAATTCTTTTTAATACCCCCTTGAGGGGTACGCCGATATATTCTTTTCAATACCCGCTTGACGGGTACGCCGATAAAAATCAAGAATAACAAACCACGAAGCACAAAGATGTTGCGTAATTTGTTGTTCTTAATTGATTTTTATTGTGCCCCTGGTGGCAAGCGCTATCGCGGTTGGTTCGATCGGCGTTCATCGGCGTTCATCGGCGGTTACATCAGTCTTGGTCTTTTTAATATGCGCTCTTATCATCACCCACGAGGTCGAACTTGAAAATCCTGGTTCTTCCCGGAGACGGCATCGGCCCTGAAATCACACAGGCGACGCTTGCCGTGCTCGACCGCGCCAATGCGCGCTTCGGACTCGGTCTCGAATGGCAGATCGAGGACATCGGCTTTGTCGCGCTGAAAAAACACGGCTCGACCCTGCCCACAAAGGTGATGGAAGCGGCGCGCCAGGCGCCCGGCGTCATCCTCGGCCCCGTTTCTCATCTCGACTATCCGCCGCGCGAACAGGGCGGCATCAATCCTTCCGGCGAGTTGCGGGTGAAGCTTGACCTGTTCGCCAATATCCGGCCCGCCAAGTCACGGATGGGCGTGGGGCTCACCGGCAAGCCGGTCGATCTGGTGATCTTCCGCGAGTGCACCGAGGGCTTCTACGCCGATCGCAATATGTACATGGGCATAGGCGAATTCATGCCGACCGAGGACGTGGCCCTCGCGGTACGCAAAGTGACCGCGCGCCAGTGCCAGAGAATCGCGCGCGCGGCCTTCGAGTCCGCGATGAAGCGGCGCAGACAAGTGACCGCCGTGCACAAGGCCAACGTGCTCAGGATCTCGGATGGGCTGTTCCTGCGCGAAGTGCGCAAGGTGGCTGAAGGTTTTCCCGAAGTGAAACTCGAGGAAGTGATCGTCGACGCCATGGCCGCGCTGCTGGTGCGCGACCCGTCGCGCTTCGACGTGATCGTGACCGGCAACATGTTCGGCGACATCCTCTCCGACGAGGCCTCGGAACTCTCCGGCGGTCTCGGCCTCGCGGGATCGGTCATGGCGGGAGACGACCGGTGCGTGGCGCAGGCCCAGCACGGCTCGGCGCCGGACATCGCCGGACAGGACAAGGCCAATCCCACGTCGCTGATTCTGTCGGCGGCGATGCTGTTCGAGTGGATGGCGCCGCGCCATGACAATCCGGCTTTTGCCGCAGCCGCAAACGCCATCACGCAAGCGATCGACACCGCGCTCAAGGACGCCGCCACCCGCACCTCCGATCTCGGCGGCAAGCTCGGCACCCAGGCCTTCGCCCGTCACGTCGCCGGGTTAGTCACTTAGAGTCCGTAACAAAATCAAAAAAATTAGCCCCCGCTGGTAGGCGGCCCTTTGAGTTCGACGGTATTGCCTTCCGGATCGCTGATATACACCGAGGGGCCGTAGCCGTCGGCGCCATAACGCGTTCGCGCTTCTCCGGGCACGACGCCGTGCGCAATCAGGTGGGCAAACAGTTCTGCCTGATCGAAGGGCTCGATGCGCAGGCACAGGTGGTCCAAATTGCGTCCCTCCTTGCCCGGCGCCGCTCCGCCCTTTTCCCCCAGTTTGCCGTCGACCGCCACCAGGTCGATCAGCGACTGGCCCGCGCGCAACTGCGTCATCCCCAGCTCTTCCCGAACCCGCTCGACCCTGCAGTCCAGTACCTCGCAATAGAAGCGCGTCATGCGCTGCATGTCGCTGACACGCAGCACGATGTGGTCGAGCCCGAGGATCTGGATCATGTTAGGATTTTGTCGGGGATAAGTCCGACAAAATCCTAAAATGAAAAAAAACCAAAGAACGAGGCGAAAAGAACGCCATGCCAGTGACGTTTGATCCGGTTAGCATAGGGTTTCGACACGTAATGCTTCTTTATTAAGCAGCCTGTCGCCGAAATGTCGACCAACGGCGATCCGTTAACACTGCCTGTCCCGGTGAATGGGGGCCAAGTCCGACAGGCTGCTTACTTGTTGATATCGCCCATGCACAGGTATTTCACCTCGAGGAACTCCTCCATCCCGTACTTCGATCCCTCGCGGCCTATGCCCGACTCCTTCATGCCGCCGAACGGCGCGACTTCGGTCGAGATGATGCCGACATTGATGCCGATGAGGCCGGACTCGATCGCCTCGGCGATGCGCCAGACGCGGCCGATATCGCGGCTGTAGAAATAAGCCGCCAGGCCGTACTCGGTGTCGTTGGCCAGCTTGATCAGCTCATCCTCGGTCTTGAAACGGTAGAGCGGCGCCACCGGCCCGAAGGTTTCCTCGTGGGTGATTTTCATGCTGGGCGTGACGTCGGCCAGCACGGTGGGCTGGAAAAAACTGCCGCCCTTTTCGTGGCGTTTGCCGCCGGTCACGATACGCGCGCCTTTCTCCAGCGCATCGGCGATATGCTCTTCGACTTTTTCCACGCCCTTCATGTCGATCAGCGGCCCTTGCACTACGCCCGCCTCGAGACCGTTGCCCACCTTCATCGCAGCGACTTTCTCGCCGAGCTTTTTCGCGAACTTCTCGTAGACCCCTTCCTGGATAAACATGCGGTTGGCGCAGACGCAGGTCTGTCCGCTGTTGCGATACTTGGAGGCCATGGCGCCTTCAACCGCCGAATCGATGTCGGCATCGTCGAACACGATGAATGGCGCGTTGCCGCCGAGTTCCAGCGACACCTTCTTGACCGTGCTGGCGCACTGCTGCATCAGCAGCTTGCCGACTTCGGTCGAGCCGGTGAAGGTGAACTTGCGCACCAGCGGATTGGTCGTGAGTTCCTTGCCGATCGGGCCCGATGCGCCGGTGACGACCGACAGCACGCCCTTGGGGATGCCGGCGCGCTCGGCCAGTTCGCACAATGCGAGCGCGGAATACGGCGTCTGGGAAGCCGGCTTGATCACCATGGTGCAGCCGGCGCCGAGCGCCGGCCCGGCTTTGCGCGTGATCATGGCGTTGGGGAAGTTCCACGGCGTCACCGCCGCGCACACGCCGATAGGCTGCTTGATCACCACGATGCGGCGGTCCGGCGACTGCGCCGGAATGGTGTCACCGTAGATGCGCTTGGCTTCCTCGGCAAACCATTCGATGAACGACGCGCCGTAAGCGACCTCGCCGCGCGACTCGGCAAGCGGCTTGCCCTGCTCCACCGTCATCAATATCGCCAGGTCTTCCTGGTTGGCCATCATCAGGTCGTACCATTTGCGCAGGATGGCCGCGCGCTCTTTGGCGGTCCTGGCACGCCACGCCGGCCACGCGACATTGGCCGCCTCGATGGCGCGCCGGGTTTCCGCGGCACCCATCCTGGGCACCGTGCCAACCTGCACGCCGTCGGCCGGGTTGTGCACGGCCATGGTTGATTTATCGTCGGCATCGACCCATGCGCCATTGATGTAACACTGCTGGCGGAACAGGCTCATGTCCTTGAGCTGAAATGAGGGTTTCACTTTCTGTAGCATGATGGATGTCCTCGGTGGGGTTTCAGGTCCGATACCGACGGCATTGCGCGCCGGGAAAACTGCATTTTAACAAATACGACCACACAATCGCCACGATATAGACATTAATAAAGATCTCCGCCAAGATGCCGTAATATACATATGCATGGTCGAACCGGAAACGGAGATCCCGGATACCTGGGCCACGCGGATCAATCCAGACAATAATTTGATTTATATGGCGTATTTATTATTCTGCCCGGCGTTTTCCCCGCCGCAATAGACATGTTCCGGCTGCTTCGTTATTTTTCCCTCGCCAGCTTCGGCTTCATACTCGTAACCACGCTGGGGTTGAGCTGGCTTTACCGGGAAACGGCGATCGCAGACCTGAAGCGGATGGGGGAAGCGAACAACCTGACGCTGACGCAGGTTTTCGCCAACACGCTGTGGCCGCGGTTTTCGCGGTTCCTGCGCGCCGCCACCGCCATGACGGCCGACGAAATCCGGGCACACCCTGAAACCGCGCGCCTGCACGATGCCGTGCGCGACGCGGTGAAGGGAACCACGGTACTGAAGGTAAAAATCTTCTCCCTGGACGGCCGCACCGTGTATGCCAGCGACCCCCGGCAAATCGGGGAAGAGAAGATCGGCAATGCCGGCTTTTTCAGCGCACGACAGGGCATTCCTGCCACCGAGATGACCCGCCGCGATCATTTCAGCGCGTTCGAGCAGGAACTGATGGAACTGGGCGTGCTGTCCACTTATATTCCGGCCCGCACCGCCGGCTCCGATCGTATCGAAGCGGTGTTCGAGCTCTACGACGACGTCACGCCGTTTCTCGAACGGCTCGCGCGCACCCAGATCGAAGTGACGATAAGCGTCGTCGCCATTCTGCTCGCGCTGTATGGCCTGCTGTTCGTGATCGTGAAACGCGCCGATACCATCATTCGCCGCCATGCCGCCGAGCAGTCACGAATCGAGGCCGAACTGCGCGCGGCGCATGATGGGCTGGAAATCCGGGTGCGGGAGCGCACCGCCGATCTTGCCCTGGCGAAAGAGGCAGCCGAAACGGCCAACCGCGCCAAATCGCAGTTCCTCGCCAACATGAGCCACGAGATCCGCACGCCCATGAACGGGGTCATGGGCATGACCGAGCT
>CAYIRZ010000227.1:0-5699 GCA_964365845.1 uncultured Streptomycetaceae bacterium | reverse complement strand
AGGGGTTTGTCGAAAACAAGTTCGACAAACCCCTAGCGACCTCGGTGCGCCCTTCCTCTCGCGGCGGGTCTTCCGCGGCCAGAGAACTGTCTATCGTGTATTGCATCGCATCCGAGTACAGGTGAGTCACTCCAAGCCTGCCGTCAAGGTACGCCTGGACGACATAAATCTTCCCCGGGAGGCCCCCCAGCATGCGGGCGGCATCCTCGACCGAGACGACCTTCCATTCCAGGGTATTGCTGATGGTCTCGCTCATGGATTTCCAGTCGCTTTCCAGACGCAGGCTGTTCCCCACCCGCATGGGGAACAAGGCTCCCTGAATGTTCCGGATCTTGACGACCTCGCCTTGGGAACGATAAAAATGCAACTGGCCCGACGGCGTGCTGGCCTGCCGTGTTTCCAGAAACAGGGTATACATACCGCCCAATGCCACGACTTTCTGGCGATATGCCTTGATCGCGTGCCGCGCGAAGCTCTCCGATTCCGGCGCCACATCCTGCACCTCGTATACGACGCCGTTCAGCGTCTGCAGCGAGATCAAATCCTGGGTGCCTTGCGGCCAATCGGACGGAACCTGAAGATGCCGGACGGCTTTGATGAGCGGCGGCGGCGCGGCAGTGAACGCAGGGTGCGTGCGCACGACCTCGGGCGGCTCGGGAGGCATCGCAAAACCCGGTTTCGGACTATACGGTCCGCCGGACTGTCCCTGCGCCTGACTGCCCACGGCAAAGGCAAGGCCGGTTGTTACCCATAGCAGCACAGCGACGCGAACCGTGTAGCGATTGCGGATCATGGCCTGTCCTCCGGTTTATGGTTATCCTGGAATTCTAGCGGATTTTGTCCTAGAAATTTACCCCTAGCCAGGATTTGACCTGCTCATGCAGATCGCCCTCGAAATCCTCACGCCGGCCCTGGGCGGCGATCTCGCCCAGGCTCAGCACATAGATGTATTCCGCCATTTTTACGACGCGACGGACGTTGTGATCAACCAGCAGGATCGTCATGCCCTGTGCGGCGAAAAGATCGATCCAGTGGTACACCTCGGCCGCGATTCTCGGCGACAGTCCGATGCTCGGCTCATCGACCAGACACAGCCGCGGGCGCACCACATACGCTTTGGCAAATTCGACCATCTTCTGCTGGCCGCCGGACAGGTCGCCGGCTTGATCGTGGAATTTCTCGCGCATCGCGGGGAAATGCGCGAGCATGTCTTCGAAACGTGCGGCGGTGTCCACGCCGCCGGCGCCCGCTCGCTGGAGGCGCTCGAGCGGCAGGCGCAGATTGTCGGCAACGCTCATGTAGGGGAACAGGCTCGACTCCTGCGGGATATACCAGATACCGCGATCGATCAGGGTGTGGGGGGCGATGCCGGTGATATCGGCGCCGTCGTAGTGGATAGTACCCGCCCCCGGCCTGAGAAACCCGCAGATCGTTTTCATCAATGTGGACTTGCCTGCGCCGTTGAGGCCGATGAGGCCGGTAATGCGCCCCGTTTTAATCGACAGCGAGAGATTGCGCAGGATGTCGATGTCGGCAGCGTAGCCGGCTGTGACGCCGGCTATGGTAAGCAGTGCGCTCATGCGGCTTCCCCGCCGAGATAGGCCTCGATGACCACCGGGTCGCTCAGCACCGCACGCGTGGCTTCGTCGGCAATCACCGCGCCGGCATTCATGCACACGGTGCGCGGGCACAGCTCGACAATCACCGGCATGTCATGGCTGACGATGAGAAAAGTCTGTCCCGCCGCGTGCCGCGTCTGGATATAGCCGGCCATGATCTCCTTCATCGCGGGATGAACCGCGGCGAAGGGTTCGTCGAGCAGCGCGATGCGCGGCGGCACCATGAAGCAGCAGCCGAACTCGAGCAACTTCTGCTGCCCGCCGGAGAGCTGGCCCGCGTCGAGATCGCGCACGCGCTCGAGGGCAAGTTCCTCGAGCAGATGCCCGGCACGCGCGGTCGCCTGCGCGTGGGCAAGGCCCAGCGCCCGGCCCGCGGTGAGCAGGTTGTCGAGCGCGCTCATGCGGCGGAATACCCGCGTCAACTGGAACATGCGCAGCAAACCCGCCTGCGCGATGCGCTCCGGTTTCAGGCTGTGGATGGGTTTGCCGTCGAGCAACACGCTGCCCGCGTCCGGCGGCTGATGACCGGAGGCGATATTGAGCAGCGTCGTCTTGCCCGAACCATTGGGCCCGATGAGGCCCACCAGCTCGCCATCGTCGATGGCGAAGGAAACGCCATCCACGGCGCGCAAGCCCCCGAACGATTTGGAGGCATCGGCAATGGCGAGGCAGCTCATGCCGGTCTCCGCCGCAGCGCACGCTTGGCCAGGCCCCACAGTCCCTCGCGGAAAAAGCGCGCGAAGATGATCACGAGCAGGGAGAAAACGATGAGTTGTATGCCGCCCACCTCGCGCAGCATTTCCGAGCTGACGTAGACGAGAAACGCGCCAACGAGCGGACCGATGAGGCTGCCGATGCCGCCGATCACCACCATGCAGATGACGAGGCCCGTCTGCAGCAACAGGCCGAGTTCGGGGCTGACCAGCTGGCTGAAATGACCGTAGAGCGCGCCGGCGAGTCCGCTCACCGCCGCGCTCAGCGTGAAGGCGGCGGTCTTCCAGAACACCACATCCACGCCGCGGCTCGCCGCCGCGACCTCGTCGTCGCGGATCGCCTGCAGGTAGAGGCCCGCCTTCGAGCGCATCAACACGAACAACCCCGTCTGCACCGCGACGAGCACCGCGAGAAACACGTAGTAGTACGCGAGCCGCGCGTCGAACAGGCCGGGCACATTCAGGCCCAGGTCCCCGCGCGTAAATTCATAGGAGTTGCCGATCACCAGGCGCATGATCTCGGCAAACGACAGCGTCGTGAGCGCGAGATACGGTCCGCGCAGGCGCATCACGATGCGGCCGAGTGTCATGCCGATCACTGCAGCGACGAAGATGGCGGCCGGGATGCCAAGCCACGACTCAACTTTCCAATGGTACGAAAGCAGGCCGGTAGTGTAGGCGCCGATCATGGCGAAGCACGCCGGCGCCATGGAGAACTGGCCGGTATAACCCGCGAGCAGGTTCCAGCCGACGGCCAGCAACGCGAAATACATCGACACGATCAGCACGCCCAGCCAATAAGGATTGGATACCGCCAGCGGCAGTAAAGCGATCCCCGCGAGAAAGGCAAGCGACCACCGGAATTCGGTAGTGATGCGATGTTGCGACCGGTTCATCACACCTCGCGGCCCTTTTCTCCAAACAGGCCCTGCGGGCGGAAGATCAAGACCAGCATGAGAATCACCAGACCGAAGGTGTCGCGGTAGTCATAGGAGATGTACACCGCGCCGAAGCTCTCCAGCACGCCGAGCGCGAGACTGGCGGCGATGCTGCCGGGCATGGAGCCCATGCCTCCCAACACCACGATGACGTAGGACTTGATCGCCGGAAAAGCGCCGACGTCGGGGGAGGCATTGATGATGGGCGCGAGCAGCGCACCTGACAGCGCGGCGAGCGCGCCTGAAAGGGTAAATACCAGGCTGCTGGCGCGCGTGGTATCGATGCCGGCGAGCGACGCCCCGAGGCGATTCTGCGCCACTGCCCGGATTTGCCGGCCCCAGAACGAGTAACGCAGAAAAAGCGCGAGCCCTGCGATCATTGCCGCCGCCACGCCGGTGGCGATCAGCTTCTGCCCCGACAACATGATCGGCCCGAGCGCCATGCGCGGAATGTCCCACAGCGCGGGGCCGCGCTGAGAGTAAGGGCCGACCACTTTGTCCACCAGGTTGATCAGCAGCAGCGACAGCGCGAATGTCACCACCACGGAATACTCGTCGCGCATCAGGCCCCAGGAAGTGTATCCCGCGTACATCGGGCGCATCAGCATGCGCTCGGTCAGCCAGCCCACCAGCGCGCCGGCGGCAAGCGCGAGCGGCAGCGCGAACCAGGGCCCGGTGCCGAGCTTGAGCGCGGCGAACGTATAGGTATAGGCGCCCACCATGTAGAACTCGCCGTGGGCGAAGTTGACGACCTTGAGGATGCCGAAAATGAGCGTGAGCCCCACCGCCATCAGCGCATAGAACAGGCCGATGATAAGGCCGTTGATCAGCAGGTCGACGTTCAGCATGTTGGCGCGCGCAACTCTACCCTCCCCATTGCGGGGAGGGTAGGCAGGCATGGCTTTATTTAGCCGGCTTCAGCAGCTTGGCCGTCGCCAGCGGCATGCCGGGACCTTCGATCAGCAAGGTCTTGCCGGTCGATTGATTGACCTCTGTGATCTGGTAGGTGACGGACGGAATGTCCACCATCTGTTGATACTTGGCGCCCGGCTCCTTCGCGATCTGGAACTGGCCGCGAGTGCCCTCGAACTTCATGTTCGCCATGGCCTTGATCATCGCATCCGGATCGGTGCTCTTCGCCTGCTTGATCGCATCCACGATAAACAGCAGCGAATCCGCCGCCTGGAAAATGAGACGGTTCGGCTCGTTCTTGGTGCGTTGCCGGTAAGCCTGCCCCACCTCCTGCGCGAGCTTCGGCAGCTTCATCTGCGGATGGTAAAGGGCGAAGTTGAGCATGTACTTGCCGGCTTCCTTCACGTTCTGCCAGAAATCAGGATAGTCCGCGAGGCCGGAACTGTCGAAAAGCCAGGTCTTGGCCGTTGGCGCCACGCCCTGCTCGTAGAGCTGGTTCATCACGATATAAGCCGGCGGCGGCAACATCACCATCAGCACCATGTCGGGCGGATTGGCGCGCAAAGGCAGAATCGCCGGTGTGAAATCCTTGCCGGCGCGATCGAGCGTCTCGTATTTGAAATCGACGCCCGGGGCTTTCTGCTTGATTACCGCCGCGATGGCCTTGGCCTGGCCGATGCCGTAATCGGTATTCTCACAGAACGCAACCACGCGCTTCAATCCCAGCTTGACGATGGTATCGGCAATCGACTCAGCCACGCGCGAGCTGTAAATGGGAGCGTTGAATACCTGCGGATAACCTTTGGTCCTTACGGCGTCGGCCCAGCAGTTGGTGTTCACGTAAGGAATGTTGTAGCGTTTGGCGACTTCGATTTCGGCGAGACACACCGAACTTTGGTGCCCGCCCGTCACCGCGACGACTTTGTCGCGCGTGATCAGCTTCTCGGCGGCCGCGCGGCCTTTTTCCGGGATGCCCTGGTTATCTTCGTACACCAGTTCGATCGGCCGGCCGAGCACGCCACCCGCTTTATTTACCATGTCCTTGACGATCTCAACGCCGTCTTTCACCTGCGTGCCCTGCACCACCGAGCCGGGCGGCGATTGAGTGATGCTGATCCCGATCTTGATCGGGTCAGCCGCGTTCGCAGCCATGGCCGCGCCGGCAACAGCGCCCGCAACGATGAATTTCAGGTGCCGAAACAAGTCGTTTGTCATACGTTCCTCCAAGTGGGAAATTGAAAGACGGTGCCGCAATACGAGTATGCAGTATCCATCATTTCGCCGGCAATAGCATACCCGGCGTGCGGCGCCGGGGATACGCGAAGTATGCAACTGAGCATCTGGCGGTCGCGGCAGCGCGGATCGAGAACGGGCGCGGTGGAAACGTGGTTCTATTCCCCACGATTTCCCCACGTTTGAAAAAACAAAGGGCTAGCCTTGTAAGCTAACCCTTTGATGTTCTTGGTAGGAGGTGCGAGATTCGAACTCGCGACCAACGGATTAAAAGTCCGCTGCTC
>CAYIRZ010000226.1:1386-5713 GCA_964365845.1 uncultured Streptomycetaceae bacterium | reverse complement strand
TCGGCTTCATTCTCATGTTCCTGCTGTCATCGACCGGCATTTTCGCGCCGGCGCGCCACTACCAGGGCTCGTATTTCGACAACAGTGACAAAGTGATGATCAAGAAGGACCGGTCGGGCAAGGAGATTAACAATTACCTGAAGGCCCCCGATCTCGAGGTGCTGAAGAAAGAAGGCGAGAAGATCAAGCGCGACGACCAGAAAGCCGCGTTGCAGCGCCTGATCGAGAACAAGAAGCTGATGTCGATCGAGGACGACGATACGCTGCGTGGGGTTGTCAACGCCAAGATCATGTCGAAAGAAGGCAACGCGATACTGGTCAAGGCGCACCGCGCGGTGCGCCATACCGCGCCCAAGATCGCGATGTTCCGCGATCTGATTGCCTGGTTCTTCACTTTCGGCCTGGTTGGGCTCGGTATGCAGATCACGATGGCGTCGATCAAGCAGGCGGGCGGTCAGCCGCTGGTGGTCGGCAGCGTGGTCGGCGTGATCAAGGCCGTGGGTTCGCTGATCATAGTGATGCTGTTCGTTCACGAGACTATCTGAGGAGATCGCAAAAATGGCTGAAGACAAATTCGACCGCGGTACTGCGTTGACGATTTTCGGGAGCGACCGCCACGAGGACCTCGTGGCGCTGATCGTGGCGCTGGTGATCGCGCTGCTGGTTTATCTGTACGTCTGACACTGCTGCCGGATCTGCTTCCCGGTGACGCCGCGGGCGCGCGGCCACCGGGATTTTTTTGCCCATCATGACAGCGTTCGCTCACATCCTGATTGCCAGCCATGACACGCCGGGAGCGCGGGCGGCCGAGCGCGCTGCTTTCGCGCTGTGCCGGGCGGGAGGGCGGTTGTCGCACCTGATCGTGGTTCCCGATTTGTGGCGGGGCATGATGGGGGACGACTGGCTCAACAATGCGTCGACCCGCGAGGTCTACGGCAAGTATATCGAGAAGCAACTGCAGCGCGAGGTCCAGACGCATATCGACCGCATACGGCAGGATGCCCTGGCTCAAAATTTCGCCTATGAATTCCGGGTGATGTTCGGCAAGCCGACCGAGTGCCTGATAGAGCACGGCCGCCTGATTGCGCCGGATGTGGTCGTGATCGGCGCGCCGCGTCCGAAAGGCGTCGTCGGGCTGCGCTCGCGCATGCATCCCGAGAAGCTGGTTGGCGCGCTGGCGGTGCCGCTGATCGTCATCCCCATCCCCATCCCTTATTCGCGATGAATCAGGCGCCCGCCGCTATCCCTCGCGACGCGTCGTGGGTGATCGTCGACACGCCGTTGAGCCTGCCGGCGCTGCGCGGGTTCTGCGCCGACATCGAACGCCTGTTCCGCATCAACCCTTATCTCGAATTCAGCGTGTGGCGTCAGGCTGCGCCCGGCAGCTATCACGCCGAATTCCGCAATCTCAGCAACCGGCAATTGGTCGCGCTCGACATGCGAATCGAACGCGAGTCGGACGACGCGTTCACGCTGATTTACCGCGAGGGCATCAAGGTGCGCACCCGCTTCGCGCTCGAACCGGCGGGCGCAGGCAGCAGGCTCACCATCACCGACGATTATGCGTTACCGGCACCGGCGGAGGGTGAGCAGCGCCTGGATGAGGTGGATCGGAGCCTCACTGCGTGGGGCTGGGCGCTGCATGAGTATTTGAAGCACGAACAGCGCTGGGGCCGTTTCGCGCCGTGGCGCTGGTACATGCGGCAGTTCTGGCTGCCGATGAAACCCGGCGCGCGGCGTATTACTTATATGCTGGTCTGGCTGACGCTCGCCGAACTCGTATTCGTGCTGCTGGTGGCACTTGTTTACTGGGTCGAGTCGGCGCGCTGACCACGCGATTCCTAATCGTTACCGCTCTGATCCTTGCTGCGTTCCTTGAAACGCTGTTTGGTGACGGCTTCATCGAGTTCGCCGAAGGAGTATGAGGCTTCCAGCCACATCACGTTGATAATGCCGAAGGCCAATGCGAGGCCGATGCCGAGGATCCACGAGAAATACCACATGATGCTCTGCTAGTATGTTGTATGCGGGTTCTTGCGTATGGTTTCCACGGTGATCTTGCCACGCAGCACGCGGTAGACCCAGGCGGTATAGGCAACCACGATCGGCAAGAACACCACCACGACCCAGAACATGACCTGCAGGGTGCGGTGGCTGGAAACGGCGTCCCACACCGTGAGGCTGCTGGCGGGGCTGCTGCTGGAAGGCATGATGAACGGAAACAGCGTGAAGCCCGCGGTCAGTATCACGCCGGTCACCGACAACGCGCTGGCCACGAAGGCAGCGAGCGGGCGGCCTGCGGCGGAGAACACAATGGCGATCGCCGCGCCTGCGAAACCGAACACCGGCGCCGCCATCATCCACGGATGCGCAATGTAGTTGGCGAGCCATGCCCCCGGCGCTTTCTCGACCGCCTTGGCGAGCGGGGCGAATGCGGTATCGGCTGGCGGCATCGAGACGATGCGGTAACCGTCGATGCCGGTCGCGAGCCACAATCCGGCCAGCGCGAACGCCGCCATCATCACAACAGCGGCAACCTTGAGCGCTGTTTTCGCGCGCGCGTTGATTTCGCCTTCGCTGCGCAACTGGAGATAGGTGGCGCCGTGCATGATCAGCATGGCGAGGCTGACCACCCCGGCGAGCAGACCGAACGGGTTCAGCAGCGCCAGGAACGAACCGGTGTAGTACACCTGCATGTCGCGGTCGTAGTGAAACGGCACGCCCAGCAGCAGGTTGCCGAACGCGACACCGAACACCAGCGCCGGCACCGTGCCGCCGACGAATAACCCCCAGTCCCAGGCGTTGCGCCAGCGCGGATCGTCGACCTTGCTGCGGTATTCGAAACCGACGGGACGAAAGAACAGCGCGAACAGCACCAGCAGCAGTGCCCAGTAAAAACCGGAAAACGCCGTTGCATAAACCAGCGGCCAGGCAGCAAAGGTCGCGCCGCCGGCGGTGATGAACCATACCTGGTTGCCTTCCCAGGTGGCGCCGATCGAGTTGATGATGACGCGCCGCTCGTCATCGGTCCTGCCCAGGAACGGCAGCAGGGCGCCTACGCCCATGTCAAAACCGTCGGTGACGGCGAAGCCGATCAGCAGCACGCCGATAAACAGCCACCAGATGACCTTCAGCGTTTCGTAATCGAAAATCATGGCGCCACCTCCCTTCCCGCTACGCTGCCCGTTTCGAGGTCATAGCGGCCGGTGTGCAGGCTGCCGGGGCCGAGCCGGATGTACTTGAGCATCAGGTACATCTCGACGACCAGCAGCAGCGTGTAGAACACAACGAAAGCGGCGAGACTCAGGTAGACGCTGGAGGCCGGCACGTTCGATACGCTGAGGAACGTCGGCAGCACGCCCGAGATGGTCCAGGGCTGGCGCCCGTATTCGGCGACCAGCCAGCCCAGCTCGGCGGCGACCCAGGGCAGCGGAATGCTCCAGAACGCGAGTTTCAGCAGCCAGCGCTGGGAAGCCAAATTGCGCACCGCGAGGAAATAAAACGACGCGGCGAAGATGAACAGGAACAGGAAGCCGAGCGCCACCATGATCCGGAACGACCAGAACAAAGGCGCGACGCGGGGAATGGTGTCGGCGGCTGCCCGCCTGATTTGTTCCGGCGTGGCGTCGATCACATGGGGCGTGTATTTCTTGAGCAGCAGACCGTAGCCCAGGTCTTTCCTGGCGTGCTCGAACGCCGCTTTGGCTGCCGCGCTCCGGTCACCGCTTTTGAGTTGTTGCAATGCGGCGTAGGCAACCATGCCGTTGCGGATGCGTACTTCGGCTTCTTTCTTGAGTTCTCCGATCCCGGCAACAGCCTGGTCCGTGGAGCGTGTTGCGATCAGGCCGAGCAGCCACGGGATCTTGATTGCGTAGTCGGTGCGTTGTCCGGCTTCATTGGGAATGCCGAAAGCGGTGAAGGCGGCGGGCGGCTTCTGCGTCTCCCATTCGGCTTCGATGGCCGCCAGCTTGACGCGCTGCACCTCGCCCACGGTGTAGCCCGATTCGTCGCCCAGCACGATCACCGAGCAGACGGAGGCGAGCCCGAAACCCGCAGCCACGGCGAACGAGCGGATGGCGAACGGCACGTCGCGTCCTTTGAGCAGGTACCACGCGCTGATGCCCAGCACGAACATCGAGGCGGTGACATAGCCGGCGGCGACGGTGTGCACGAATTTCGACTGTGCCACGGTGTTGAAAATGATTTCGCTGATGCTGGTCAGTTCCATGCGCATGGTTTCGTAGTTGAACTCCGCGCCCACCGGGTGCTGCATCCAGGCGTTGGCGATCAGGATCCACAGCGCGGAGAGGCTGGAGCCGAGCGCGAC
>CAYIRZ010000226.1:0-1376 GCA_964365845.1 uncultured Streptomycetaceae bacterium | reverse complement strand
ACCAGGAAGGTCACGCCCAGGTGCTGCACCTTGGACAGCCGCTCCCAGCCGAAGAAGAACAGGCCGACGAAGGTCGATTCCAGGAAAAACGCCATCAGGCCCTCGATCGCCAGCGGCACGCCGAAGATGTCGCCGACATAATGCGAGTAATAGGCCCAATTGGTGCCGAACTGGAATTCGAGCGTGATGCCGGTGGCCACGCCCATCGCGAAATTGATGCCGAAGAGCTTGCCCCAGAACTGCGTCATGTCCTTGTAGATCTCGCGCCCCGTCATCACGTACACCGATTCCATGATGACGAGGATCCACGACAGCCCCAGCGTCAGCGGCACGAACAGGAAATGGTACATTGCGGTCACCGCGAACTGCAGGCGCGAGACGTCAACGAGTTCCAGGTCGGGCAGCATGGCCGGTCTCCTGTGGCAATGGGGGATGGGCGGGTTGCGGGTCCGGTCTCAGCAGCGGGCTGGCGATGCCGGCGGCATCGAGGGGCTTGTCGGCGGGGGCGGAGAAGAAGGCAAGCCAGATCAGGTACAGCGCTACCGCCTTGATCACCAGTAGGATGGCGATTTCCTTCCAGAGCGGTGTCCGGCGCAAGCCGGTTAAGGGATTCGAATCGGACATGGCAATGCCAATAACCCGATGTTAGCCAACGCTAATTTACCACATAAGCCAAGGGCACTCTCGTCCGGGTCGCGGAAAATTCGGGAACGTCTTGAAACTACAGAGCTTATCCCCATGTACCTGTCAACCTTGTTCCGGATAAACCCATGCGATTCGACAAATTTACGACCAAGTTCCAGCAGGCTTTCGCCGATGCCCAAAGCCTTGCGGTGGGCAACGACAATCCGTACATTGAACCGCAGCACCTGCTCTATGCGCTGCTCAACCAGCAGGAGGGCAGCACGGCATCGCTGTTGTCGCGTGCCGGCGCCAATGCCGGTAGCCTGCGTAGCGCGCTCAAGCAGGCCATAGACCGCCTGCCGAAGGTCGAGGGCCAGGGCGGCGAGGTCAATGTCTCGCGCGAACTCTCGAACCTGCTCAACCTCACGGACAAGGAAGCACAGAAACGCGGCGACCAGTTTATCGCGTCCGAGCTGTTCCTGCTCGCGGCGCTCAGCGATAAAGGCGAAACTGGCCGACTGCTCAAGCAAGCGGGCGCCACCCGAGAAAACCTGGAGCAGGCGGTCAATACCGTGCGCGGCGGCGAGACGGTGCAAAACCCGGAAGCGGAAGGCAGCCGTGAAGCGCTCAAGAAATACACGCTCGACCTCACCGAGCGCGCGCGCGCCGCGCACGTCGAACCGGTCATCGGCCGCGACGACGAGATCCGCCGCGTGATCCAGATCCTGCAGCGGCGCACAAAGAACAACCCG
>CAYIRZ010000225.1:0-5735 GCA_964365845.1 uncultured Streptomycetaceae bacterium | reverse complement strand
GTCGGCAGCGGCGGAATCGATGCAAGAGCAGGCGCAGAACCTGACGCAGGCGGTGGCGGTGTTCAAGCTGGCGCACAGCGAAGAGCGGGCGGTGGCCGTGACCGAAGTCGGGAAGCCGGCGGCGGCAGGCGGCTGGGATGGGCGCCTGGAGCGTCGCAGTTCGAATCGCGCGGGCAACGTGGCACGGTTGCCAAACCGCGACGGAAAGCCCGAGGTTCGGGTGCGGCCTGCCACCAAGTCGTCTTCAACACGTCCCAAGGTGGCCAACGCCGATGACGAGCGGCAGGAGCATTAATTCATGAGTACCCAGGCAATAAGCAAAAACGACAGCCGGGAATTCTATTTCACCACTCAGGATTTCGAGAAGGTGAGCAATCTCATCTATCAGCATGCTGGAATCTCGCTTAATCCGAGCAAGAAGGAAATGGTTTACAGCCGCCTGGGACGACGGTTGCGCGCCAAAGGACTGACGAATTTCAGTGATTATCTGGTGCTGCTGGAGCATGGTGACGAGGAGGAGTGGGAAGCGTTCACCAATTCGCTGACCACCAATCTGACGGCTTTTTTCCGAGAAACCCATCATTTTCCGATCCTCGCCAAACATGTGCAGACGCAAAAAAACCGGCCCATCGAATTGTGGTGCAGCGCTTCTTCCACCGGAGAAGAGCCGTATTCGATGGCAATGACCATGGTGGAAGCGTTCGGCACTTTTACGCCACCGGTTCATATCCTGGCGACCGATGTGGATACCCAGGTGCTTGCCAAAGCGCAGGCGGGGGTCTATTCGCTGGAGCGGTTGGAAAAAATGCCGCAGGAGCGAATCAAGCGGTTTTTCCTGAAAGGTACCGGCAATCATTCCGGCATGGTGCGCGTGCGCCGCGAACTGCAGGACATGGTGACATTCAGGCAGATTAATCTGCTGGACAAATCCTGGCCGGTCCGCGGACCGTTCAGTGCGGTATTCTGCCGTAATGTCATGATTTATTTCGATAAACCAACCCAGCGGGGCATTCTCGAGAAGTTCGCGCCGCTGCTCCGTCCGGATGGCCTGCTGTTTGCCGGCCACTCGGAAAGCTTTCATCACGCCGCCGATCTGTTCCGTCCGTGTGGCAAGACGGTATATGAATTGAGCGAGAAATCCGGAGGGCGGGATGTCTGAAACGTTGGAGGGCGTTGCCACCAATCTTTATTTCGACCGCAATTTCGATATCAACGCGGCGAAGCTGCTGCCCGGGGAGTATTACGTCACCGGCGAAAAAATGATGTTGGTGACCGTGCTGGGGTCATGCGTCGCGGCGTGCATCCGCGATCCGCAATTCGGCATCGGCGGCATGAATCACTTCATGCTGCCGGAGAGCGTGCACGAAGCCGACAGCCCGCTTTCCAGTTCGGCACGCTATGGCACGTATGCAATGGAGATTCTGATCAACCAGTTGATCAAGCTCGGAGCGCGGCGCAATAAACTCGAGGCCAAGGTGTTCGGCGGCGGCAATGTCCTGCGCGGTTTTACCGTCAACAACGTCGGCGATCGCAATGCGGCATTCGTTCTGGATTTTCTGAAGACGGAGAAAATCCCAGTGCTGGCGCAGGATTTGATCGATATTTACCCCCGCAAAGTCTATTTTATTCCCCAAAGCGGGAAGGTAATGGTGAGAAAACTGCGGACCATGCACAACAGCACTATCGTCAAGCGCGAAAACGATTACAGCCAGCGGCTGCGCACAACGCCTGTGACAGGCGATGTCGAGTTGTTTGGCTGAGGCAGCCAGCTTATTTCCACCATGTCCATGGCGTATATAGCATGAAAAAAATTTCTGTGGTTGTAATTGACGATTCAGCGTTGATCCGGAAAATTCTTACCGAAATCATCAATGGCGAGCCAGACATGCATGTTGCCGGCGCGGCCCCCGACCCGCTCGTCGCGCGCGAGATGATCCGCTCGCTCAATCCCGACGTGCTGACGCTCGATGTGGAGATGCCGAAGATGGACGGGCTCGATTTCCTCGAGCGCCTGATGCGGCTGCGCCCGATGCCGGTGCTGATGGTCTCTACGCTGACCGAGAAGTCGTCCGATGTGACGTTACGGGCGCTGGAACTGGGCGCCATCGATTTTGTCACCAAGCCCAAGGTCGATATCAGCAGCGGCATGAAAGACTACGCCGCTCATATTGTGGAGAAAATCCGCATGGTAGCGCAGGCGAAAATCAGGCGGCAGCTGCTGCTTCCTGTCGCCCCCAGGCTGACCGCCGACGCAGTGCTGCCGGCGCTGTCGAACCGGATCGCATCCACCGAGAAGCTGATCATCATCGGTGCGTCGACCGGCGGCACGGAAGCAATCAAGGAGGTGTTGATAAGGATGCCGCCGGATTGCCCCGGGATTCTTATTACGCAGCATATGCCGGAGGCTTTCACAAAATCGTTTGCCGACCGTTTGAACAATTTATGCAGGATCTCGGTAAAGGAGGCGGAGGACGGCGAACGCATTCTGCCCGGCCACGCTTATGTGGCGCCGGGCCATTCCCATCTGCTGCTCAAGCGCAGCGGCGCCAATTACATGACCGAACTTTCGCAGGCGCCGGCTGTGAACCGCCATCGGCCGTCGGTGGATGTGCTGTTCCGTTCCGCCGCGAATTACGCTGGGAAAAACGCGATCGGGGTGATCCTGACCGGCATGGGAAAAGACGGGGCGGCCGGCATGCTGGAAATGAAAAAAGCGGGCTCCTACAACCTGGCCCAGGACGAGGCGACGTGCGTGGTTTTCGGAATGCCCAAGGAAGCCATAGCCGTAGGGGCGGTGGATGAGACGGTGCCGCTTCACGATATGGCGAAGCGCGTGTTATCCCACGTTACTTCCATGGGGCCGCAGACTATCCGGGTATAGCGTCTGCTAGGAGCTTGTCGGGCTTGAGTCCGACAAGCTCCTTAAACAAAACCACCCTGGAAAAGAATGCGAATATGTCTTGGACACAATCACCCGAACCCATGTCGACTGCGGTTTCCAATATGACATTGGAGATCGCGTTTTATGGGCATTAGCCTGATTGCGCTGGCAGGTGCGCTGATTGCCGGCGTCATGTTGGCGGTGCTGATCTTTGTGGCGGTGCGATGGCGCATCGCCGAAGAACGCCTGCAGTTTGCGCACGAGGCTTCCAATCTGGCGCTGTGGGATTGGAATATCGCGAGCGGCGAAATTTACCTGAGCAAGCACTGGGCGGAGATGCTCTGCGGGGCGGCCGTGGAAACGCGCACTACCCTGGATGATCTTGCTCTCCTGGTGCACCCCGATGACCGCGAAGACGTTCGGCAAGCCATCCAGCGCGCTTTCAAGGGTGCGTCGGGCATGTACTCGGCACAGCATCGGGTACGGACCGCATCGGGAGAGTGGATATGGATAGAAAGCCACGGCAAAGTGGTCGAGCGAAGCGAAAGTGGCAGGGCCGCGCGCATGACAGGCACCAACGCGGACATCACCGGCCGCAGACATATTGAGGCGGCGCTCAAGGAAAGCGAAGAGCGGTTCAGGCAGTTTTCAGAATCGATCAACGTCGGTTTCTGGATACTTGATTTAAACCCGCGGCGCGTGACCTACGTCAACCGCGCCTTCACCCACATGTCGGGGCTGGAGGCGGACGAAGTCTATCGCAATCCCGGTCCCCGGATTGACGTGGTCCATGAAGACGACCGGCAGGCCGTAAAGCTCGCGTTCGAGAAATGGCTCCAGGGCAAGCCGTCTGCCGGTTTGGAAATTGACTACCGTATCGTGCGGCCAGACGGCAAAATGTGCTGGATTCACGACCACGGGGTGAAGCTCCAGGACGAGAATGGCCAGACCTTTCGCATCATCGGCATCTCCGAGGACATCACCGACCGCAAACTGGTCGAAGAGGAACTGCGCCAGACGCGTGCCTTCCTGGAATCAATCATCGAGAACATCCCGAACATGATTTTCGTGAAAGATGCAAAGGAACTCCGCTACGTGCAGTTCAACAGGGCCGGCGAAGATCTGCTGGGCTATTCACGGGAGGCGATGATCGGAAAGAACGATTACAACTTTTTTCCAAAAAGCGAAGCCGATTTGTTTGTCATGAAGGACCGGCAGGTGCTGGATGCCGGCGTGCTGGTGGATATTCCCGAAGAACCGATCCGGACCCGCTCGAACGGGCTGCGTTATCTGCACACCAAAAAGCTTCCCATATTGGATAAAACCGGACAGCCTCGTTATCTGCTGGGCATATCCGAAGACATCACCAACCGCAAGCGGACTGATGAAGCGGTCAAGGCGATGAACGGGGCGTTGGAGCGCAAGGCGGGCGAGTTGGCAAACCTCAACCAGGAGCTGGAGGCTTTTGCCTACTCGGTTTCTCACGATCTGCGTGCTCCGCTGCGTCACATCGATGGTTACATCAACCTGTTGCAGAAAAGAGCCGGCCCGTTACTCGACGAGATTTCCTTGCGGTATGTGGCCACGATTTCGAGGGCCGCCGCCAGGATGGCCAGCCTGATCGACGACTTGCTGGCATTTTCGCGCATGGGCAGGACCGGGTTGAACAAGACGGTCGTGCCCATTAACGACCTGATTAAAGAGATTATTAACGACCTTAAAGCAGAAACGGAAAACCGGCATATCGATTGGATCGTGAAGCCGCTGCCGGATGTTTTCGGTGATGCCGCGCTGTTCCGGCAGGCATTCTTCAACCTGATCGAGAACGCGGTAAAATATACTCGTCCGCGCCAGCGGGCAAGAATCGAGATCGGTTGTATCCAGCATGACAGGGAAGAAGTAGTCATTGCTATCGGTGACAACGGCGTGGGTTTCGATATGAAATACGTCGATAAGCTGTTCGGCGTTTTTCAGCGACTGCACCGTGCGGAGGAGTTTGAAGGCACCGGGATCGGATTGGCCAATGTCGCGCGCATTATCCAACGCCATGGCGGCCGGGTATGGGCGGTGGGCGAAAAAGACAAGGGTGCTACCTTCTACGCAGCGATTCCGCTGGAAGAAAAGGCGAAACATGACTAATGCACGGGCGAAAGTCCTGCGGCGGATTCCTCATGCGGTCATGAGCGTTCGCATCCCTGACCCGAACTGGCGAATTTCATTATGTTACGGGCTCTTACCCTCGCCCAATCAAAAAGCCACCTTCGCGGTGGCTTTTTGATTATGCGCGCTACCGTACAGAACACATGTTTAACGAGGAAGACTATTGCAGCACCGATGGATGACCCTCGGAAGGCGGGCTGGCCTGACGCCGCATCTTGCGGATAGTGGAGAGATCGACATGAACCAGGATTGTCTCGAAGGAAAATGGAAGCAGTTCAGCGGGAAGGTGGAAGAGGCGTGGGGCGAGCTGACGAATAATCAACTGAGCGTACATGCTGGTAAGCGCAATCAACTGGCCGGCAGAATGCAGCATCAGTATGGGATCTCGAAACAGCAGGCCGAGCGCCAACTAAGAGATTTTCTGGCGCGTAACCGTGCGTGGGATCCCTTGAAAAGGTGAGAAATAAATCCGCAGTTTGATAAAGGATATAAAGTAAAATTTCCGTTGCCCTGAGCGGTGCCAGGCAGCCGCCACCCTAAACGTCGGTATCGACATACAGTGCGGCGATCCGGCCGTCGCTATATATACCAATGTACGCTGAATCAGGACAACCATGGACAATATAGAATCAGGCCAGCCGAGGCATCTGCTGCCGGCTTTACCGTATGACCATGCGGCGCTGGAGCCGCACAT
>CAYIRZ010000224.1:0-5764 GCA_964365845.1 uncultured Streptomycetaceae bacterium | reverse complement strand
GCATCCAATCGCGAAGCGATCGGAACCTGCTCCGCCCTGCGCGGGACACTTTGTCAGCCGGCTTGACCATGCGCCCCGGACTCGGTCTCGCGCAGCGTGGTGCGGGCAGGGGCGCCAAGCGGCGTGTGGATGCGACAACATATCGGGGCTTCCGCGGCTGCTCCCGCAAACGGGCCTGCGGCTAACGAGTCGCAGCCGCCGCGATATGCTCTGCGCCGTCCTTCGCGTCAGCACCAATTTTGACTCGCAACGCACACGTGTTTCATTAGGTTAGGGGCTCTTAGGGAGGCTTTATGGCAACACCCACTCCGACGGTTACCCTGGATATGAGCGGATTGTCATGCCCGGCGCCGCTTTTGGGGGCAAAGAAAGTCATAGACGACCTGCAACAGGGACAGGTTCTTCTTCTCATTTCCAATTGTCCGGGCACCTCCGATGACCTCTTCTCGTGGGTCAAATACACCGACAACCAGATCGCCTCGATCGTCAGGCTGGGCGACAGCAAGACCGGTTATTACATCCAGAAAGGAAAGGCCGCGCCTCATCCACAACCGAACGCGGTGCTCGATATCAGGGGGGTGGTCTGCCCGGGCCCGATAGTCGAGGCGAAAAAGCTGCTCGATGCGATGCAGCCTGGAGAGGTGCTGCAACTGATCAGCAACTGCCCCGGCGCCCCTGCCGACGTCAATGCCTGGGTCAGGACCAAAGCGCTCGAACTTGCCGGCACGCACGAAAGCGCGCGCGGCGAGTATGTGTTCTACATCCGCAAGAAATAACCGCGCAGCGGTTTCTGCTTTGCAATCAGGGACAAGGACACGACGTGCGCATCAAGAGCCACTGGCATAAGGGCGACAAGCCCAGGAGCATGCCGCAGGTCGCCAGCGTGATGGCGTTCATCATCTGGCGCCTGGCGCAGAATGCGCTGAAGCGCATGCGGACCGAACAATACGATATCGACCCCGGCCTGCAGTATTTCGCATTCCTCAGCGAACTGCTGATATTCCTGATCCAGATTGCCGATCGCATCGCCTATCAGCGGCTGGATGCCGCGCAGCGCAGCGAGTTCACCACTGCCCTCGCGATCCGCGTTGCCGAAATACTGGACGACAACCAAAGCGACCTGATGGGCCGCCTGCAGGCAGGCAGCCACAAGGAGCGCTTTATTGCGCTCCTCAACGAACTCTCCTCGGACTATGCCGAATTCGAATACACCGCTGCCGGGCCCGATTTCGCTTTCCTGCGCTACCTGGGAAGTCGTGTGATGGAAACCATGGCGCAAAAAGACCGCCACTGGGTGATAGACCAGATCATGGCAATCGAAGCCCCGGAGGCCGTGACGGACGTGCAGAAGGGCATGCGAAATTTGCTGGATGTGACACAACAGCAGCCGGTTGCCGAACAATGATTGAGACAGGCTCTAGTGTGCCGGGGAATTCCGCATGAATGCGTCAACCGCCGCCGCACGCCCGGCGCCGGGCAGCCCTTTCAGCCTGGAAAACGATACCGCTTACCTGGAATGGCGCGAACAAAAACTGTCGGCCTGCCCCGCCTGCGTTGATGACCTGGTGGTGGAAGTGCGCGATCCGCGCTGTTTGACCGGGGCCGAACACGACGCGATATTGCAGCGTTGCCGCAGCGCCAACATGGCGCTTTACCGCAGCGGTAGCGGCGCCGAGCCAGACAAGGAAATCCCGAAGCGGCTCGCACTACAGCTTGGCCTGATGCATCTCGACCGCAACCTGCTGGCCGATGATGACGGCATCACCGCCCTCAGCCTGGCAGCCGGCGGCGAGCGCCACGACTACATTCCGTACAGCAATCGGCCGCTCAACTGGCATACCGACGGCTATTACAACGTGCCCGAACGCCGGATCCGCGCGATGCTGCTGCACTGCGTGCGGCCGGCGTTGTCCGGCGGCGTCAATGCGCTGCTCGATCATGAAATCGCCTACATCCTGCTGCGCGACGCGGACGCCCGCTACGTGCGGGCGCTGATGGAAGCCGACGCCATGACGATACCGGAACGCGTCGATGAAAATGGCGTGGCGCGTCCCGCGCAAACCGGTCCGGTATATTCAGTCGACCCAACGAACGGCAGTCTGCACATGCGCTATACCGCGCGCACCCGCAGCATCTTGTGGAAGCAACACCCGGCGACACTCGCCGCCAGGGAATTTCTGGAGCGTCTGCTGGCCAGCGACACACCGTATATCTTCCGGGTCAGGCTGGAAGCGGGCATGGGCATCGTCTGCAACAATGTGCTGCACAACCGCTCGGGCTTTGCTGGCAGCAGCGATGATGTGCGGCTGCTCTACCGCGCGCGATACTACGATCGCCTGTAGAATTGCCGGTTAGACGTAGAGAAAGAAATCCATGGATTTGGCACCCGAAATAGAACGCAATGTGAGCGCCGCTCTGGCTGAGGACGTTGGCAGCGGCGACTTGACCGCGCTGCTGACGCCGGCCGACACGAATGCGCATGCCGTCATCGTCTGTCGCTCGTCCGCCGTGATATGCGGTCAGGCCTGGGCCGAAGCGTGCATCCATAAATTGGATCCGGCTGCCACAATTGCCTGGCTGACTGCCGAAGGCGAGTTCGTCGATGCCGGAACCCGCATCTGCGAAATCCAGGGCAAGGCACGCGCGCTGCTCACGGCTGAACGCTCCGTCCTCAACTTCCTGCAGCTGCTGTCTGCGGTGGCGACCACGACGAGACGCTATGTCGAGGCGGTTGCCGGAACGCGCGCGGCGATTGTCGACACTCGCAAGACCCTGCCCGGGCTCAGGCTTGCCCAGAAATACGCGGTCAAAACCGGGGGTGGCATCAATCACCGCCTGGGTCTCTACGATGCCATGCTGATCAAGGAAAACCACATCGCCGCAGCGGGCGGGATAGCCCCCGCCCTGTCCGCGGCGATGAATAGCGCCCCACCGGGCGCATGGATTCAGATAGAAGTCGAGAATCTCGGTCAACTCAGAGAGGCCTTGGATGCTGGCGCGACCATGGTCCTGCTCGACAATATGAATCTTGACCAGATGCGTAAAGCGGTTGAAAACAGCGCCGGGCGGGCCCAGCTTGAAGCCTCGGGCGGCATAATACTCGACAACGTGCGCGCCATTGCCGAAACCGGCGTCGATCGCATTTCAATCGGCAGCCTGACCAAGGACATCAAGGCCGTCGATCTGTCGATGCGGTTTGAATGAGTGAGTTAAGACGTAAGCGGTGAGCGGTAATACCGGCATGCACGACACTTCGTCACTTACTGCTTACTGCTTACCGCTTACCGCTTACTGCTTACCGCTCACGATTTTTCAGCCTTTAGGCAAATGCTCGCGAATCACGCGCTCGATCGGATCGAGTTCGGCGTCGACTGTCATCGGCCGGGTACTCTGTGAGACTGCGATATCCGGATCCTTGAGGCCGTGGCCGGTGAGCGTGCAGACGATGGTGCTGCCCTCGCCTATTTTTCCGAGTTCCAGGTCTTTCAGCAGACCGGCCAGCGATATCGCCGATGCCGGCTCGCAAAAAATGCCTTCAGTCTGCGCCAGCAGCTTCTGCACGTGCAAAATTTCCTCGTCGGTGCACTCGCCGAACCAGCCGCCCGACTCCTGCTGGGCTGCGATTGCCTGTTGCCATGACACCGGATTGCCGATGCGAATCGCGGTCGCCACGGTTTCAGGATTCTCGACCGGTCTGCCGCGCAGGATAGGTGCCGCACCCGCGGCCTGGTAACCGACCATGATCGGGCGGCGGGTGGCGGTCTTTGCCTTGTGATAAGTGCATTTTCCGGCGCACAGTGCGCAGGCGCGGGTATTTTCACACACCGACTCCGAATACCCCATCCAGTGCGCGCAGATGTTGCCGGCATTGCCGACCGGCAGCACGTGATAATCCGGCGCATCGCCCAGCGCCTCGATGATTTCGAACGCGATGGTCTTCTGCCCCTGCAAGCGGTAGGGATTGATCGAATTGACGATGTTGACGGGCGTCGTCCTCGCGACTTCCTGCACCAGACGCATGCCGTCGTCGAAATTACCCCGGATCTGGATCACGACCGAGCCGTGCATCATCGCCTGCGACAGTTTGCCGAGCGCGATCTTGCCCTCGGGAATCAGCACGAAACAGGCGATGCCGGCGCGCGCCGCGTAGGCCGCCGCGGCAGCCGACGTGTTGCCGGTGGAAGCGCAAATGATGGCTTTGGCGCCGGCTTCGACCGCCTTGGTCACCGCCATGGTCATGCCGCGATCCTTGAACGAGCCAGTCGGATTCAGTCCTTCGAATTTGGCGTAGATCCGCACGTTCTTCTTGATGAGCCGTGGCAGGTTTCTAAGTTCGATGAGCGGCGTATTGCCTTCATTGAGCGAAATGACGGGCGTGTCCGCTGAAACCGGCAGGCGGTCGCGGTATTTTTCGATTATTCCAGTATATAAAGACATTTATGCCACAGAGGACACAGAGATCACAGAGTTAACCCGTGCTGCAAAGGTGTCTGCGAATTTACGTTTTCTCTGTGCCCTCTGTGCTCTCTGTGGCCAATGATTTTAGTTAAGATCTTCCAACCGGATGCGCGTCACCTTGTCGGCGACAACCGGCAGCGCTTCGATTTTTGCAATGGCGGCGTTAACGTGCTTCTCCACGGTAAGATGGGTCAGCATGATGATGTTTACCCAGTCCTCGCCCTCGCGCGGTTCTTTTTGCACCATGGCTTCGATGGAGATGCCCAGGTCCGCCAGAATACGGGTGATATCGGCCAGCACGCCCGGCTTGTCGTAGACGCGCAATCTCAGATAGTAGGCGGTCTCGACCTCGCCTATCGGCAGGATTGGAGTATTGGAGAGCTGGTCGGGCTGGAACGCAAGATGCGGCACTCGATGCTCGGGATCGGCGGTCAGCATGCGCGCGACATCGACCAGGTCGGCGACCACCGCGGATGCCGTCGGCTCGGCGCCCGCGCCTGCGCCGTAATACATGGTCTGCCCGACAGCGTCGCCCTTGACCAGCACGGCATTCATCACGCCCTCGACATTGGCAATCAGGCGCCTCCCGGGAATCAGGGTTGGATGCACCCTCAGCTCGATACCCTGCGCCTTGCGTTTGGCTATGCCCAGCAGCTTGATGCGGTAGCCGAGTTCTTCCGCATAACGGATATCCTCCTGGGTCAGCCTGGAAATGCCCTCGGTATAGACGGCGCTGAACTGCATTGGGATGCCGAAACCGATTGCGGCCATGATGGTGAGCTTGTGCGCGGCGTCGATGCCCTCGATGTCAAAAGTCGGATCGGCTTCGGCATAACCCAGCCGCTGCGCCTCTCTGAGCACATCGTCAAAGCCCGCCCCCTTTTCGCGCATCTCGGACAGAATAAAATTGCTGGTACCGTTGATAATGCCGGCAATCCATTCGATACGATTGGCGGTCAGGCCTTCACGCAGCGCCTTGATGATAGGAATACCACCGGCAACGGCAGCTTCGAATGCCACCATTACGCCTTTTTTCTGCGCCGCAGCAAAAATTTCATTGCCGTATTCAGCCAACAGTTTTTTATTGGCCGTCACCACATGTTTGCCGGATTCGATGGCTTTCAGCACCAGTTCTTTGGCAATACCGGTGCCGCCAATCAGTTCCACCACGATATCAATGTCAGGATGATTGACCACGTTGAACGCATCATTGGTCACTTCCACGCCATCACCCACCAATTCACGCGCCCGGTCGGTGTTCAGATCCGCCACCATGCGCAACTGAATTGCGCGCCCGGCACGGCGG
>CAYIRZ010000223.1:0-5779 GCA_964365845.1 uncultured Streptomycetaceae bacterium | reverse complement strand
TGGCACCCGAAAACAGCTTGACTCGGAACACGGTTGCTTGAGGGGTACACAGAGAGAATAAAAATATTATTTAAAACAATAGAATACGAAACATGTCTCGTTATCTGTTTTTCCTCTGTGTTCTCTGTGATCTCTGTGGCTAATTTATTTTGTTACGAACTCTAAGCGCCGGCCTCCCGCAGTACCGCGCTGCCGCGCTCCGCGATCATCACCGTCGGCGTGTTGGTGTTGCCCGAAGTGATGGTGGGCATGATAGAGGCGTCGATCACGCGCAGCCGTTCGATGCCGCGCACCCTGAACTTCGGATCGACCACCGCTGTTGCATCGTCTTCGCGCCCCATTTTGCAGGTGCCGACGGGATGGAAAATGGTGGTGCCGATATTGCCCGCGGCCTGCACCAGTTCTTCTTCCGACTGAAAACCCGGACCCGGCGTGAATTCTTCGGGCTCGTATTGCTTCATCGCCCCGGTGCCGGTGACAATGCGGCGCGTCAGGCGGATCGCAGCAGCAGCGATTTTCCGGTCCTCGGCGGTGGAGAGATAATTGCACAGGATCGCCGGATAGGCGCGCGGGTCGGGCGAGGTGATGCGCACGTGGCCGCGCGAAGTCGGCCGCAGATTGCACACGCTCGCGGTGAACGCCGGGAACTTGTGCGGCGGATCGCCGAACTTGTCGAGCGAGATCGGCTGCACGTGATATTCGAGATTGGGCGTCGCCTGGGACGCGTCGGACTTCACGAACGCGCCCATCTGCGACGGCGGCATCGTCATGGGCCCGGCGCGGAACAGCGCATATTCCAGGCCCATTTTCATCTTGCTCCGCCACGAGCCGAGCATGGTGTTGAGCGTGAGCACGTTCTTCACCTTGAACGCCATCCTGAGCTGCAGATGATCCTGCAGGTTTTCGCCGACGGGCGACTCGCGCACCACGGGAATGCCGTACTTCTGCAGCAGCGCGCCCGGCCCGATACCCGAAAGCTGCAGAATCTGCGGGCTGCCGATCGCGCCTGCTGAAAGGATGGTTTCGCGCCGCGCTCCGGCGAAAACTTCCTCGTTGCCCTGATAGAACTCCACGCCGAGCACGCGCCGGCCTTCGAGCCTCATTTTTTTCACCAGCACGCCGGTCAGCACGGTGAGGTTGGATCGTTTCATCGCGGGGCGCAGAAAAGCCTTGGCCGCGCTCCAGCGCACGCCGCTGCGCTGGTTGACTTCGAAGCGCGACACGCCCTCATTGTCGCCGCGGTTGAAGTCCTCGATCTTCGCGATGCCGGCTTCTTCCGCCGCATCGCGGAAGGCCTCGAGAATTTCCCATCGCAGGCGCGGGCGTTCGACGCGCCACTCACCGCCCTCTCCGTGTTTCTCGTCCGCGCCGCGCCAGTGATCTTCCACTTTCATGAAAACCGGCAGCACGTTGCGCCAGGCCCAGCCGTCATCGCCGGTCAACCGCGCCCACTCGTCGTAGTCGCGCGCCTGGCCGCGCAGACACAGCATGGCATTGATCGATGAGGAACCGCCGAGCACGCGCCCGCGCGGGTAATTGATGGCACGGCCATTGAGCCCCGGTTCGGGCTCGGTGTGATAGCACCAGTCGGTGCGCGGATTACCGATGCAGTAGAGATAACCGACGGGGATATGGATCCACATCCAGTCGTCCTTGCCGCCCGCTTCGAGCAGCAGCACCGAAACCTCCGGATCGGCGGAGAGGCGGTTGGCGAGCACGCAGCCCGCGGTACCGGCGCCGACAATCACATAGTCGTATGAACCGATGGTGCGCATCACTTAAGAGGAAAAGCCCTCTTTCAATCGGCGCGGATATTGTTCTCGCGCACCACCTTGCCCCAGCGCGCGATTTCGCCCACGGTCCATTTCCGCAGCGCCTCGGGACTGCTCACGGCGAGGTCCATGCCGAGCTGCTCGGTGAGCTGCTTGCGCAGGTCGGGCTGGTTGAACACCTTGACGAGTTCGGCGTGAAACTTGTCGAGGATGGGCTTGGGTATGCCGGCGGGCGTGAAAATCCCCCACCAGGCCAGCGCCGAGAAACCCGGGAAACCCTGTTCCGCGAGCGCCGGCACCTCGGGCATGGCTTGCGAGCGCTTGTCGCCGGTAACGGCGACGGCGCGCAGCCTGCCACTGCTCACATACGGCGCGAGCAGCGCCACCGTGCCGATGCCGATTTCGATCTGGCCGCCCAGCACATTCGTCGACATCGGCCCGCCGCCCTTGTAGGGCACGTGCACCAGCTTGAAGCCGCCGCTATGCTGCAGCAGCGTCGTCGTCAGGTGCCCGAGGCTGCCGCTGCCGACCGTGCCGTAGGTCACCGTGTCCGGCTTCGTCTTCGCTGCCTTGACCACATCGCCGAAGCTTTTGTAGGGCTTGGCGGGATGGGTCACGTAAGCCATGGGCGCGGTGCCGACCAGCATCACCGGCGCCAGGTCCTTCACCGTGTCGAACGGCAGATTCGGGATCAGCGACGGGTTGACGGCGTGAGTGTCGAACACGAACAGGTAAGTGTAGCCGTCCGGGTTGGCCTTGGCGGCGATGGCGGCGCCGATCGAGCCCGAGCCGCCGGTGCGGTTGTCGACGATGAACTGCTGGCCGAGCGCGGCGTTGAGCCGCGCGCCGAGCAGGCGCGCCAGCGGGTCGACGGTGCCGCCCGGCGGGAAGGGGACGATGAATCGCACCGGCTTGGCCGGCCAGTTCACGCTCTGCGCCGTGGCGGGCAATACCGCGAGCGCGCCCAGCGCAATCAGGATTGTCAGAAAACAGCGTCGGCCTGCGGATTTTTCCATGTTCTCCTCCTTGGGATTTGGTGAGCCGTTATGGTCGCCGATGATGTTATGCGGGTATGCCTTTGTCAACGCAATCCCGGGCCGCCGCGCATGGCACGCATCAATTTTAATAAAAACAATATGATATGAAATTCCCGCGGTCCGGCGTGGCGGCCATACCAACGGGCTGCGGCTCTTACTCCGCTCCTCCATCAATGTTACGATCTTGCGTCCGTTGCAAGCCGGTCGTACAACAATTGAGAAACCATCGGAGACTCCCATGTTGTTTTGTTCCCCATTTGCAGGCAGGACCGCGGCAAGATTTTCCCATTGGCCGATCCCGTTCGCGCTCGCTCTGTGCCTTGTCGGCGGAGCGGCCGGCGCGGCCGAATCCACGCCGCTGCGCGTCAAAGTATTCGCCGGCGCGCAGAACCTCCCCATTTATGCCGCCCTCGCAAAAGGCGTCTTCGAGAAGCACGGCGTCAAGGTCGATCTCCAGTTCACGCGCAACTCGACCGAGATGCGGAATGGACTCGCGGCGGGCGAGTTCGAGATCGCCCATTCGGGGGTGGACAACGCAGTCGCGATGGTCGAAGTCGCGGGCAAGGACACGGTCATCGTCATGGGCGGCGACAGCAGCATGAACGAGTTCATCGTGCAACCCGAGATAAAATCCATTGCGGATCTCCGCGGCCGGATTGTCGTCGTCGATGCGCCGAATACGGGATACGCGCAACTCGCGAAGAAGATCCTGCTCACCCACGGGCTCAAGGACGGCCAGGACTACACGGTGAAGCCGGTCGGCGGGAGCGCCCAGCGCCTGAAGGCGGTGCTCGACAGCAAGGAGCATGCCGCCGTCGTATTGAACGTGCCGTGGTCGATCCTCGCTGTGCGTAACGGGATGAAAAGCATGGGCCGGACGATCGATCTCTTGGGCCCATACCAGGCGACTGGCGCGTATGTCATGCGCGCGTGGGCGAGTGAAAATGGGCCGGCGCTCGAACGCTACATCGCGGCGTATGTGGAATCGTTGCGCTGGGCGCTGCAACCGTCGAGCCGAAGTGAAAGCGTGGCGCTGCTCGCCAAGTGGCTCAAGCTCGCGCCGGACGTTGCCGAGCAGACCTACGACCTGCTCAAGGAACCCAAGTTCGGGCTGAGTCCCGATGCCCGACTCGACCGCGATGGCTTCAAGAACCTGCTTGCGCTCCGCGCAGAAATCGACGGCCAGTGGGACGGCAAGCCGCCCGCGCCCGAGCGCTATTTCGATCTCGGCTACTACGAACGCGCGCTGAAGCAGGTGGGGCGCTGAGCGGCGCGCAGAATTCAACTCATTGCGCAACGCATCCAACAATAACGCGTCCCCCGCGGCGCCACGCAACAGCAACCGCAGCTCCGGCATCTCGCCCGCATTTCTGGTATTCGCGCTGATCGCGGGCCACACCATGGCTTCCATGGCGGTGCTGGTGCTGCCCGCGGTCGCGCCCGCGGTGGCGCGCGACTACGGCTTCGACGCTTCGCTCATCGGCTACCAGATCAGCCTGGTCAGCATCGGCATGGTGGCATCGCTCACCCTGTTCAGCAATGCCACCCGCAAGCTCGGCGCGTGCCGCACCAACCAGACCGGCCACGCCATGGTCGCGACCGGCATGCTGATCATGCTGCTGCCGTGGGTGCCTTTCCTGATCGCTGGCTCGCTGGTGGTCGGCCTGGGTTACGGCGCGCTCACGCCTTCGGCCTCGTACCTGCTGGTGCGTTACACCCCCGTGGCGCGGCGCAACCTCATATTCTCGCTGCACCAGGTCGGCATCCCGCTGGGCGGCATCATGGCCGCGCTGGTCTCGCCCGCGGTGGCGGTGCTCGCGGGCTGGCGCTGGTCGGTAGTGCTGAGCGCGGTGCTGATTTATGGCGTCATCGTCCTGATGCAGCGCGGGCGCCGCGAGTGGGACGACGATCGCGACCCGGCCAGCTCCATCGTCACGCCCAACCCGCTCGCGGGCGTGAGCGCGATCTGGGGACACGGCTCGCTGCGGCTGGTTACGATCGCCGGCAGTTGTTTTTCCTGGGCGCAGTTCTGCACCGCGACTTTCGCGGTGGTGGCCTGCGTGGAAACGCTCGGCATGAGTCTCATCGTCGCCGGCACCGTGCTCACCGTGGTGCAGGTGAGCAGCGCGGTGGGGCGCGTGTTCATCGGCTGGCTGGTCGATCGCGTGCACGACACCGCGCGCGTGCTGGCGTGGACGGCGGGAGTGATGATGCTCGCCTGTCTCTCGGCGCTGTCAATGTCACCGGTGCTGCCGTTGCCCGCGGTCTATCTGCTGTTCGCCGTCCTTGGCGGTGCTTCAGGCTGCTGGCCCGGCGCCATCCTCGCCGAGGTGGGACGCCTCGCGCCTCACGGCCAGGTCAGCCTCGCCATCAGCGGCTCGCTGGTGATCACCAACGTCGGCAAGTTCATCGGCCCGATCCTGTTTGTCAACGTCTATGCGCTCAGCAGGAGCTATGGCATTGCCTTCGCGTCGGTAGCCATTCCCTCCGCCATCGCGCTCGTCTGCCTGATCGCGGCGCATCGGCGCGCAGCCTGAATGTCGGAGTAACCACCCCGGCGCTACACGCCACCCCTCCTTGAGAAGGCGGGGAGTAACCACCCCGGCGCTTGCGCGCCACCCCTCCTCGGGAGGAGGGGAGTTTTGTCCTGGGCAAATCCAAAGCCGGCGATTGTGGATTTTAAGCTCCCCTCCTCCCGAGGAGGGGTGGACGCGAAGCGGACGGGGTGGTGATCGCAACATCAGCAGTTACACTATGCACATGCACAACACGAACAGCATGACGAGAGCCATTTAATGAATCCGGTGCGCGGTACCGGATTCGAACCCCATTCCTGTTTGTAACAAAGTGTTACCGCGTTCACATATTGTTTCACTTCTTAACAGACTTTTCCGCGGCTTCTGCGTTTTAATACTTAGAGCCTGTCTCAATAATATCCACGTGTGCGACGGAGGCAATGTGGGATGCAGT
>CAYIRZ010000222.1:0-5784 GCA_964365845.1 uncultured Streptomycetaceae bacterium | reverse complement strand
GACCGACACCGCCTGCGCCGGCGCCACGTCCATGTAATCGATGCGGTCCGGGGTCGCCAGCGTGAATTCGTTGTGGTTGCGGCACGACACCAGTTCATCGCTGAAACGGTTGTGCTTGTCGAGAGCCGCATTTGCCTGCGCAATCATATACTGGCCCTCCTCGATCGCCGACAGATAATGAATCTCGTCGGTGACCTTGCTGTCCTTCACCTTGCGATACGGGGTCTCGAGAAAGCCGTACTGGTTGGTGCGCGCATACAGCGCCAGCGAGTTGATAAGGCCGATGTTCGGTCCCTCCGGCGTCTCGATCGGGCACACGCGGCCGTAGTGCGTCGGGTGCACGTCGCGCACCTCGAAGCCGGCGCGTTCACGAGTCAGGCCGCCTGGCCCAAGCGCGGAAACGCGCCGCTTGTGCGTGATTTCGGACAGCGGATTGGTCTGATCCATGAATTGCGAGAGCTGGCTCGATCCGAAGAACTCGCGGATCGCCGCCGATACCGGCTTGGCGTTGATGAGGTCGTGCGGCATCAGGTTTTCGGACTCCGCCTGCGACAGGCGTTCCTTCACTGCGCGCTCGACGCGCACCAGACCGGCACGGAACTGGTTTTCCGCCAGCTCGCCCACCGAGCGCACGCGGCGGTTGCCGAGATGATCTATGTCGTCGATCTCGCCCTTGCCGTTGCGCAGATCGACCAGGATCTTGATCACGGCCACGATGTCGTCAGCCGACAATGTGCTGGAACCTTCCAGCTCGGCGCGACCGACGCGCCGGTTGAACTTCATGCGGCCCACCACAGACAGGTCGTAGCGGTCTTCGGAGAAAAACAGGCCGTTGAACAGCGCCTTCACTGCGTCCTCGGTTGGCGGCTCGCCCGGGCGCATCATGCGGTAAATCGCAACCTGTGCCGCTATCTGGTCGGCGGTTTCGTCTATCCGCAGCGTTTGCGAAATGTACGGTCCCTGATCGAGGTCGTTGGTATAAATGCTCTGAATTTTCCCCACGCCCGCTTCGCTCAGCTTGGCGAGCAATTCATCGGTGATCTCGTCGTTGGCGTTGGCCAGCACTTCGCCTGTGTTCGTGTCGATGACGTTCTGCGCCAGCGCGCGGCCGATCACGAAATCCTCCGGCACCACGATACGGTTGAGACGGGCTTCCTGCATCTCGCGCACGTGCTTGACCGTGATGCGCTTGTCCTTGGCGACGATCAGCCTGCCGCCCTTGGCGACGATATCGAAGCGCGCAGTCTCGCCACGCATGCGCTCGGCAACCAGCTCGAACTCCATCCCGTTCTTGCCGAGGTGGAAGGTGTCGAATGCAAAAAACTCGGACAGGATGCGCTCGGGCGTGTAGCCCAGCGCCTTCAACAGGATCGTCACCGGCATCTTGCGGCGGCGATCGACACGGAAATAGAGATAGTCCTTCGGGTCATACTCGAAGTCGAGCCACGAGCCGCGATAGGGAATGATGCGCGCCGAAAACAGCAGTTTTCCGGAGGAGTGCGTCTTGCCGCGGTCGTGTTCGAAGAACACGCCGGGCGAGCGGTGCAATTGCGACACGATCACGCGTTCGGTGCCGTTGATGACGAACGAGCCGGTCATGGTCATGAGCGGGATTTCGCCCATGTAGACTTCCTGCTCCTTGACCTCCTTTACCGTCGGCTTGGACGCTTCCTTGTCCATGATGGTCAGCCGCACCTTGGCGCGCAGCGGCGCGGCATAGGTCAGCCCGCGCTGCTGGCACTCCTTGACGTCGAACGGCGGCTCGCCGAGCGCATAGCTCACGAACTCGAGGCGCGCATTCTTGGAATGGCTCTCGATGGGATAAATGCTTTTGAACGCGGCCTGCAGGCCCTCGCTCTTGCGGCTTTCCGCAGGAGCATGCTCCTGCAGGAATGCGGCATAGGAATCGAGTTGCGTGGCCAGCAGAAACGGTACCGGCAGCACGCTGCTGCGCTTGGCAAAACTTTTGCGGATACGCTTTTTCTCGGTGAAAGAGTACGCCATATCAACTCCGGGGCAGAGTTAGAGAACGGAAAGTCAAAGACCGCAGCACACCCCACGGATCGACCGCGCGATGAGCTGTAGTCTGCAACCTTGTCAAAAAAGGGAAAGGCTGGCGGTTGCCCGCCAGCCGTATCTCCGTGCAGCGATTACTTGATTTCCGCCGTCGCGCCAGCTTCGGTAAGCTGCTTGGCGAGGGCATCGGCATCGGCCTTGGAAATGCCTTCCTTGACCGCTTTGGGCGCACCGTCCACCAGGTCCTTGGCTTCCTTGAGGCCGAGGCCGGTCACCGCGCGCACCACCTTGATGGTGTTCACCTTGTTGGGACCGCAATTGGTCAGGATGACGGTGAACTCGGTCTGCTCTTCCACGGCGGCGGCAGCAGCGCCACCGCCAGCCGGAGCAGCAACTGCAACCGCGGCAGCAGCGGACACGCCAAATTTTTCTTCCATATCTTTGATCAGTTGCGACAACTCGAGCACCGTCATATTGGCGATGGCGTCGAGGATTTCAGCTTTGGCTAATGCCATGTCTAACTCCTATTTCCTAAGTCGAAAAAGTAAACAGTAATTCTTTCGTCACGCAGCCAGCTTCTGGTCATGGACGGCAGCAACCGTTCGCACGAACTTGCCCGGCACCTCGTTGAGAGTGCGTACAAATTTCGCGACCGGCGCTTTCATCGTCGCCATCAGGATGGCAAGCAGTTCATTACGGCTCGGCAGCCTGGCGAGATCGCCCACTTCCCTGGACGACATCACCACGTTCGGCATGCCGCCGGCCTTGATCACCAGCTTGTCATTACCCCTGGCAAACTCGTGCAGCACCTTGGCTACGGCAACGGGATCGCTCGAAATGCCATAAGCGAGCGGACCGACCATTTTTACGGACAGTCCGGCGAACGGCGTATCGGCGACCGCGCGGCGAGCCAGGGTGTTTTTCAGGACGCGCAGGTAAACGCCGGAACTGCGCGCTTTTTTGCGCAGATCGGTCATCTCGCCCACCTTCAGGCTGCGGTACTCTGCCAGCACAATGGCCTGCGCCTTCGCCACTTCGGCGCTGACTTCGGCCACTACCGCTTGTTTCTGCTCCAGATTCAGACTCAAGGTCTACCTCCTTTTCAAGTTCAGTTCCGTGTTCGGTGTTCCTTGTTCTGGGTTAACAACCCGGAACCCAGAACCAAAAACCCGGAACACCCATACGGCGACCTTTGATCCAGGAGCCAGACATGAAAACATGTTTGACCTGTTTCTGGGTACACCGTCTGCGTAGAGCGTGAAACGTCAGGCATGAGGGGTAAGGAGAAAACCATCCTACCCGGTGTTCCTTGCCGCTATCACAATTAAGTCTTCATGGTTCGTCGTCTGGAAAAGCCGCGCGGATGTTACGCCTCACGCCTCACTCCTTACGCCTCACCTGTCGACCCCTACGGTCTTTGACAATCCACCGGGGATTATCCCCGGCAGCCCAAAGTCCTGTCCCCGCATAGGCAGGGAAAAATTATTGCTGCTGCAAACTCGTCTGATCGACGCGCACGCCCGCGCCCATCGTGCTCGAAATACTCAGCTTCCTGAGAAAAATCCCTTTCGAGGCCGATGGCTTGGACCGATTGACGGCATCGATCAACGCCTTCAGATTCTCCGCCAGCGCCTCAACCGTGAACGAAGCGCGCCCAATCGAGCATTGCACGATCCCGGCTTTGTCGGTGCGGTACTGTACTTGTCCCGCTTTTGCGTTCTTGATCGCCTGCACGACGTCCTGCGCCACCGTGCCGACTTTTGGATTCGGCATCAACCCGCGGGGGCCCAGGATCTGGCCGAGCTGGCCGACCACGCGCATCGCGTCGGGCGTGGCAATCACCACGTCAAAATCCATCTTGCCGCCCTTGATCTCGCTGGCAAGGTCTTCAAAGCCGACGATGTCGGCGCCGGCGTCCTTGGCCTGCGTGGCCTTGTCGCCCTGGGCGAACACCGCCACACGCACCGACTTGCCGGTGCCCTGCGGCAGCACCACGGAGCCGCGCACGGACTGGTCCGATTTTTTGGCATCGATCCCGAGATTGATCGACACATCGACCGACTCGTTGAACTTGGCAGTGGCGTTTTCCTTGATGATCTTCAGTGCTTCCCGCACCGGATAAAACCGGGTGCGGTCGACCTTCGTGTGCAACGCCTTGTAGCGCTTGGAAGTATGTGCCATTTACAGACCCTCCACTTCGACGCCCATGCTGCGCGCGCTGCCGGCAATGGTGCGCACTCCGGCCTCGAGATCGGATGCGGTGAGATCGGGCATTTTCATCTTGGCGATTTCTTCGGCCTGCGCGCGCGTGATCCTGCCGACTTTGTCGGTATGCGGGCGCGGGCTGCCTTTTTCAAGCTTCGCCGCCTTCTTGATGAGCACCGTGGCAGGCGGCGTCTTCATCACGAAAGTAAAGCTTTTGTCCTGATACGCGGTAATTACGACCGGTATTGGCAGTCCGGGTTCCATTTTCTGCGTTGCGGCATTGAATGCCTTGCAGAATTCCATGATATTCAGACCGCGCTGGCCGAGCGCGGGACCGATGGGCGGGCTGGGATTGGCCTTGCCCGCCGGCACTTGCAGCTTGATCAGGCCGACGACTTTCTTTGCCATTTGGCTCTCCTTTTGGGTCCAAGCGGGCGCCTTTCGCGCCCTCCCCGATTAACACCACTGCCGGAATTCAATATGCTGCCCTGAATCCCGAGTCCTTGATCCTGCTTATTACGCCTTCTCCACCTGGCCGAAATCCAGTTCGACCGGCGTCGAGCGCCCGAAGATCGTCACCGACACGCGCAGCTTGCTCTTGTCGTAATTGACGTCCTCGACGTTGCCGTGAAAATCGGCAAATGGGCCGTCCTTGACGCGCACCGCTTCGCCAACCTCGAACAATACCTTTGGGCGCGGTTTTTCCACGCCTTCCTGAATCTGGTGCAGAATGTTCTGCACCTCCTTCTCGCTGATCGGGGTCGGCTTGGTCGCGGTGCCGCCGACGAAACCCGTGACCTTGGACGTGTTCTTGACGAGATGCCAGGTGTCGTCCGTCATCTCCATCTCGACCAGCACATAACCCGGGAAGAACTTGCGCTCGCTGATGTTCTTCTGCCCGCCCTTCATCTCCACGACTTCCTCGACCGGAACCAGAATCTGGCCGAAGCTGTCCTGCATGCCGGCGCGCTTGATGCGGTCCAGCAGCGCGCGCTGCACGCTCTTCTCGAAGCCCGAATACGCGTGCACCACATACCACCTCTTGCTCATCATTCACCCTGGCCCATCAGCATTTTTATCACCCACAACAGGCTCGCGTCCACGAGCCACAGGAACAACGCCATCAGAATCACAAATACGAACACGATGGCGGTGGTTTGCAGCGTTTCCTTGCGGGTCGGCCACACCACCTTCTTCGTTTCCGCAACTGACTCCTGCGCATAAACATAGAACTGCTTGCCGGGCTCGCTCATCCAGAACACGATGGAGCCGAGCATCAGGCCCGCCAACACAGCCCCGACGCGAATAATCGCCGCGCTTTCGCTGAAGTAATAAAACCCCGCAAGGCCCGCCACCACCAGCAGCAACGCCACCGCAATCTTGATCTTGTCTGCCATTTATTCCGTTCAGGGTTCAGAGTCCAGGGTTGAGCGTGAAAATCCTCCACCCCGAAACGATCGCCCTACCTGTTACACCAAACTCTCAACCCTCAACTCTCAACCGCCTATTTGGCAGGCCAGGAGGGTCTCGAACCCCCAACCTTCGGTTTTGGAGACCGACGCT
>CAYIRZ010000221.1:0-5789 GCA_964365845.1 uncultured Streptomycetaceae bacterium | reverse complement strand
ATCACCGAGAAACCGAAGCCGCCCGACTGCGACACCATGCTCACCGGGCCCGGCTCGTAGTCGGTGTGGAATACCGAACCGAAACCGGCGAACACGCTGTCGGCGACGTTGATCATGCCCTGGCAGTTGGGTCCGACGACGCCGATGTCGAATTCACGCGCGATGTCCGCAAGCTGCCGCTGGAGCCCGACGCCGCCGCCCCCCACTTCCGAAAACCCGGAGCTGAAAATGATCACGTACGGCACGCCTTTCGCGCCGCACTGCCGCAGCATGTCGGCGACGCGCGAGGCATTGACCAGGATCAGCACCAGGTCCGGCGTTTCCGGCAAATCGGCAAGCGCCGCGTAACACCGGATGCCCGCCACTTCCTGATAGCGTGGATTGACCGGGTACAGCTTCCCCTTATAACCGTGGGACGTCAGATGCTTCAGCGGCTGGCCGCTGATGGTGTTCAGGTCCTGCGAAGCGCCGATGACGGCAATCGCGCGCGGGTTGAAAAACCTTTCGAGATCGGTGCGCATATCGTTCTGTTTGCCCGGGTGAAACGCGGCGTCCGATGAAAAAACCGCGAAAAGACTGTCATCATATATCAGAAGTTTGTCGGGCTAAGTCCGGCAAACTTCTGATCACGATACGGACTCGCAGGCCCGATGCGCCCTTTCTGATATCATAATCCGCGAAATTCATCACTGCCTGCGTAGACATGCAAACTGCCGCCATCGCCGACCCGCGTCCGCAAACCTTCAGGGAAGTCTGGCTGATTTCCGCCGGGCATGGCCTGACGCATTGGTACACGGCCACGTTCTATATTCTGCTGCCGCTCATCGGCAAGGAACTCGGTCTTTCCTATACCGAGATCGGCCTGATCATGACCGTCCAGCATCTGGCCGGCGCGATTTCCAATCTCCCGGGCGGCATGCTGGTGGACACCGTTGGCCGGAAAGGCTATCTCATGGCCACCTCGCTGTTCTGGGTCGGCTTTCCCTACGCGCTGATGAGCCTGACCCACAGCTTCTGGATGCTGCTGGTATGCGTGACGCTGGTCGGCATCGGCAACAATCTCTGGCATCCCGCGGCCATCCCGACGCTTGCCTACCGTTATCCCCAGCGCAAAGGGCTGGTGCTGTCGTTTCACGGCATGGGCGGCAATCTCGGCGAAGCGCTGGCGCCGGTGGTGGTGGGCGCAATGCTCGCCTGGTTCAGCTGGCGCACGGTGGTCGTCATCAACGTCGTGCCCGGGTTCGTCATGGCGAGCATGATCCTGCTCATGCTGGGCGCGCTGACCATGGCCCGCACCAGGGAGGACGGCTCCATCAACACCGCCGCCGGGTCGTGGAACGCCAGACAATACCTGCGCGATTTCGTGAGCCTGCTCAGGAACAAAGGATTGATGCTGGTATCGTGCAGCTCCGCGTTCCGCACCATGACGCAAGTCGGGCTGCTGACTTTCCTGCCGGTTTACCTTGCCTACGAACTCGGCTATTCGCCGTTTGTCGTCGGCATTTGCCTGACCGTGCTGCAGGTCGCCGGCTTCGTCGCCGCTCCGATTGCCGGACACCTCTCCGACAAGCTGGGCCGCAAGCGCGTCGTCATCTCCAGCATGCTGCTGACGGGGGTGACGATCGTGGGCATGGCGCTCGCCGGCAGGAGTGCCTGGTTTGTCGTTTTTATCGCGCTGGTCGGTTTTTTCCTCTACGCCATGCGCCCGGTTCTGCAGGCATGGGCGGTGGAGAGCACCCCGAAACACCTGGCCGGCACCGGCGTGGGATTGCAGTTCGGCATCCAGGCCGTAGGCGCCAGCATCGCGCCCACGGTCTTCGGCATGATTGCCGACGCCTACGACATCTATACGGGTTTCTTTTTCCTCGCCGGCACCATCATTTTCGCCAACCTGCTGGTGTTTTTCATGCCGAACGGCGAGGCCAGACAGGCCAAATCGGCGGTCGCAGCCTGAACCGGCGCCACTCTGGATCGTCTAATTTGCTGTAGACTCGCCTCGTTCTTTAGTTTTTTTCATTTTAGGCGTTTATCGGGGCCAAGCCCGACAAACTCCTAGGGGCATTTACCATGAAAACCGAAGTCCATATCCACGGCACCTCATTCCTGTGCAAGGGAGTGCGGCTGTCCCAGGTCGAGCAGGCGCTGCGGCCGTGGCTCAGTTACCTCGACGTCGATACCCTCGCCGAAGTGCACAGCGCGGAGCGCGAGGAACCGGGCATCACTTTTGACACGAAAGAGCGCACCATAAACATCTGCTGGACCGGCGACGTCGGCCGCAGTTTCCACGCGCGCCTGGCCGAAGCCTTGCATAATCTCGGACCGCTCACCGAGTACGCTTCCGAAATCGAGGTCACGTATTACCCGGAGCATGGGGATGACGAGTTCCATCAGATGTTCGTCGGCCCGAGCGCGGAAGCCATCCACGAATTCCGCCGCCAGTGCGTGGTCGAAGACATCTCCGGCATCCTGACACGCCATCTCGACATGCAGGCCATCGAACAGGTGGCGGCACTCGTCAATCAGTTGTTCGACACCGCCCTCGCTGCCAAACGTGCCGCGAGCGGCGAACAGCCCGCGTCGTCCACGGTGATTCCGCTGCACCCGCGCAACAAGCACCTGCACTAGCCCGCATGTTTCACGGCTGACACGGTTTTGAGGTAAAGCGATCACAGGGGACGCGGAAGCGCCCAAGGCATGCGGGCTTGAAGAAAAACCGCCCCCTTTTCTGAATAACGTTTAAGCAACAGACGCGATAAAAAAAGGGCCGCTTTCGCGGCCCTTTTTTCTTGCAAAGCGAAACGATCAGACGCGCTGCAGCCGCATCTGCTCGAGCACCTTCCCGGGCGTGAACGGCACGCTGCGCAGCCGCACCCCGATGGCATCATAAACGGCGTTGGAAATCGCAGCCGGCGTCACCGTTGCCGACATCTCGCCCGCACCCCACGGCGTCTCCTCCGGCCGGTTGATGAGTTCGACATGGATTTCCGGCGCGTCGGGAAACCGCAGGATGGGATAGCTCTCCCAGTCGACGCTGGTGACGCGGGAGCGGTTGAACTTGACCTCTTCCAGAAGCGTGCGGCTGACGGTCTGGACGATGCCGCCCTCGATCTGGTTGATCGCGCCGTCGGGATTGATGACCTGGCCGCAGTCGTGGCTGCACCACACGCGGGTCACGCGGATCTTGCCGTTTTTTTTGTTGACCTCGACTTCCGTAACCAGCCCGACGTAAGTGATGGTGTTGTTGTATCTGACATAGGCCATGCCCCGCCCGCGGGCGATGTCGCCTTTGCCCCGCCCGGGTTGGGGCGAGGGACGCGTTTCCCAGCCCGCCATCCGCGCCGCGGTGGAAAGCGCCGTCTGTCCGCGCGGATCCGTCAGGTACTTGAGGCGGAAGCGGAAGGGGTCCGCTCCGGCCGCCGCCGCCAGCTCGTCGACGAAGACCTCGTTGGCGAAGGTATTCTGCATGCGCCCCGGCGTGCGCAAATGCGAAGTGCGCAGCATATTGTTGTTGAGCCTGTGCACTTCGGTCAGCGCGTTCGGGAAGGCATAAGGCGGTTCGGCATTGTTCTCCAGATTCCCCGTGTAATTGCCTTTGCGCGGCACGCCGGAAAGCGTCGCCGCCAGCAGGGGAAAATCATCGAGCGTTCCCACCCGATGCGCGATGAAGAACTCCGAGCGCCATGCGGTAACCTGGCCACTGGCATCGATCCCGCCCTCCATATCCACCAATGTCGGCGGGCTCTTGGGATCCCAGCCGTGCTCGTCCTCGCGCATCCACTGCACCCTGACCGGCGCACCAGCGAGCATGGACACCAGCGCGGCATCGGCCGTGCAGTCCTCGTGGCCGTTGCGTCCGTAGCAACCCGAACCGTCGACGTACATCAGATGCACGTTCGCTTTGGGAACGCCGAGCACGCTCGCCACTTCGCTCTGCAGCGAGTGCGTCGCCTGGGACGGCGACCAGATGGTGCAACGGCCGTCCCGGAAATCGGCGACCGCGCACGCCGGCCCCATCGAGGCATGCGACTGACTCGCGAATTCGTAGGTGGCCTTGAGCTTCTTGCTGGCCTGGCCCAGCGCCTTGCGCACGTCACCCACCTTCATCGGCGTTTGCTCAAGCCCCACCGGCAGCTTGCGCCATTCGTCATAGACGCGCTTCTGGTCGGGTAACCCTTCCCACTGCGACCACTGCACTTTGAGCTTGCGCGCGGCCTTAACCGCCGCCCATTCGTTGCGCGCGACCACCGCCACAAAGTCCTGCTTGCGCACCACCTTGACGAAACCCGGAACGTCGCGCACCGATGCCTCGTCATAACTCATGAGTTTGGCGCCGATGCCGGTCGGCCGGATCACGCGCGCGTGCAGCATGCCGGGCACGCGGAAATCGTGAATATAAGTGAACTCGCCGGTGACCTTGCCCGGGATGTCCACGCGCGGGATCGACTTGCCGACGAGCTTGTGCTCGGAAGGTTTCTTGAGCGCCGCCTTGGCATCGACCTTGGTCATGAAGCCGCCGGCGCTGACGAGATCGCCATAGCTCACCGACCGCGCCGCATTGCCGCGCACCATGACCGTCCCATCCTGCACCGTGAGTTCGCCCGGCGCGGCGCCGAGTTTCTTGCCCGCCTGCTCGAGCAGCGCCTTGCGCGCGGTCGCCGCCGCCCGGCGCAATTGCCCGCCTCCGTTCGGTATCGTGAGGCTGCCGGCGGTCTGTCCCTGGTCGATGGTGGTGGCGGTGTCGCCCATCACCATGTTTATTTTCTCGAACGGCACGTCGAGTTCCTCGGCCACCATCTGCGCCAGCGCCGTTTTGGTGCCGGTGCCAAGATCGACCTTGCCGCTGTAGACCGTGACTGTGCCGTCGCGCGCGATGGCGAGCCACGCATCCACTTCTTCCTTGTTCATGCTCTTGGCGGACGTGGCGCCCAGCGCCCGCGTCAGCGGCCCGGCCAGCGAAAAACCAACGACCAGCATGCCGCTGTTCTTCAGAAATGTTCTGCGATCCATGTTGTTCTCCTTTTACGCCATCGTCTTCGCGGCGCGCTTGACCGCACGCGCTATGCGCACATGGGTGCCGCAGCGGCAGAGGTTGCCGGCGAGGGCGCGTTTGATGTCGGCTTCGCTCGGGTTCTTGTTGCGGCCGAGGAATGCCGTGGTCGTCATGATCATGCCGTTGATGCAGTAACCACACTGCGCGGCCTGCTCGTCGATGAAGGCCTGCTGCACCGGATGCGGTTTTTTCGTGGTGCCCAGGCCTTCAAGCGTGGTGACCGCGCGATTGCCGACTTTCGACACCGGCACCACACAGGATCGGACGGCGTCGCCGTTGATGATCACCGTGCACGCGCCGCACTGGCCAAGTCCACAGCCGAACTTGGGGCCGTGCAGTTCCAGGTTGTCGCGCAGCACGTAGAGCAGCGGGGTGTCGGGCTCGGCCTCAACGCGATGCGTTTTGCCGTTCACGGTAAGGGAAATTTTGGCCATGGATCCGTCCTCCATTCGCGTAACTTTTGGGTGTGGTTCGCCAAGTTTGCACCTGCCAAAGCTTTTTTTGTATTTTTTCGGCAGACGCCATCGAGGCGTCTGCCGCAGGATCCATAATGTATCCGCTTTTTGCCCGTCTGCACAGAATCGCAGTGCAGCATGATATGGTCAGGTCCGCTCTCTCTGGCACCCAGGCGCGTCGCTTGGGAGTTACTGAGGGCGCCACCAAAGAGTGCGTAGTAGGGTCGGCAATGCCCCCACGACACGTTAGCGGAACGCCCGGTTGCGGGAGTGGGGGCTGGGCG
>CAYIRZ010000220.1:0-5809 GCA_964365845.1 uncultured Streptomycetaceae bacterium | reverse complement strand
ATGGCGATGGCTTACCGTCAAGGCGCTCCGTTGCGTGATATGGAGTTCATGCAGTATCACCCGACCTGCATGCCCGGGACTGGACTGCTGTTCACCGAAGCCTGCCGCGGCGAAGGCGGGGTGCTGCTCAACAAGGACGGCTATCGCTTCCTCCAGGACTACGGCATGGGTCCGGAGACGCCGCTGGGCAAGCCGGTATTGAAGACCATGGAACTCGGGCCGCGCGACCGCCTGAGCCAAAGTATCTGGCATGAGTTTCAAAAGGGCAGGGCAGTCAAGACACCGTGGGGCGATTGCGTCTGGCTGGACATGCGCCACCTGGGCGAGAAGAAGATCAACGAGAGACTGCCTTTCGTGCGCGATATTTCGATCAGCTACCTCGGCGTGGATCCGGTGACCGAGATGGTGCCGATCCGCCCGGTGGTCCATTACATGATGGGCGGCATCCACACCGATATCAAGGCGGCGACATCGCTGCCGGGGCTGTTCGCCGCGGGCGAATGCGCCTGCGTCAGTATCAACGGCGCCAACCGCTTAGGCTCGAACTCCCTGGTGGAGATCCTGGTCTTCGGCCATCGGGCGGCGCTTTCGGCGCTGGAGTATGTGCGCAGCGCGGGCCCGGGCAACGATGCCGCCCTGGCCGCCCAGGCGGATGCCGCCCAGGCGAAGCTCCGTGCGCTGTTCCTGAGAAACCCCGGGAAGGAGTCGATTTCGGGATTGCGCAAGGAAATGACGGACACCATGGAAGAGGGCGCCGGCATCTACCGCACCCAGGAAGGCCTGGCCAGGACCTGCGACAAGCTCGCGGAACTACGCCGGCGCTACGGCGACGTTGCGCTCCATGACAAAACCAATGTGTATAACACCGATCTGCTTTCCGCGCTGGAACTGGGCTCGATGCTCGACTGCGCCGAAGCGGTCGCGGTGGGCGCACGCGAACGCAAGGAATCGCGCGGCGCGCATCAGCGCCTCGACTTCACGGCTCGCGACGACAGCAAGTATCTCAAACATACCATGGCCTACTACAACGGCCTTGAACCGCCGCGAATCGACTACCGTGATGTGGTGATTACCACTTCGCCCCCGGGTGTGCGCGATTACTCGGGAGCAACACAATGACTGAAAACAGACTGGGCGCCCGACAAGTCGAGCTCGAGATCCTGCGCTACAACCCGGAGACGGACGCAGAGCCGAAGTTTCAGCGCTACTCGGTGCCCTGCAAAAACGAATGGTGCGTGCTCGATGCCCTGAATTACCTCAAGGACAATCTCGATCCGACCCTCGCCTATCGCTGGTCTTGCCACATGCAGGTATGCGGCAGCTGCGGCATGATGATCAACGGCGAACCCAAGCTCGCCTGCAAGGCCTTCGTGCGCGATTACACCGGCGTGATCCGGGTTGAACCGCTGGCCCATTTCCCGATCGAACGCGACCTCGTTTCAGTTGCCGACGACTTCATGGCCAAGCTGAAGCGCGTCAAGCCCTACCTGATTCCGGCCGAGAAGCGGTCGATCGAGGAAGGGGAATACCGGCAGACGCCCGCCCAGCTGACCCGCTACAGAAAATACGCCATGTGCATCAATTGCATGCTGTGTTATGCGGCCTGTCCGGAATATGGCCTGACCAAATCGAAGTTCATTGGTCCGGCGGCGATCACCCTGGCGCATCGTTACAACCAGGACTCCCGCGACGGCGGCCGCGATGAGCGCCAGGAGGAAATCGCGACCAACGAGGGGGTGTGGGAATGTTCGTTCGTCGGCGCCTGTTCCGATGTCTGTCCGAAGCACGTTGATCCCGCCAGTGCCCTGCAGCAGGTGAAGATTGCGAGCACCGTCGATTGGTACCTTGAGCACTTTATGTCATGGGTGAAAAAATGAGCCGCAGACCTTATGCTCAGGAATGTCCCAGGACGACCTGGTATTTCAAGCGTCCGCGATATATGCGCTATATGGCGCGCGAGGTGACCTGCATTTTCATCGGCGCCTACACCCTGATGTTGCTGGTGGGCCTGCTGCGGCTGTCGCAGGGCCAGGCGCAATACGAGGACTTCCTGATGGCGTTACGGCAACCGGCGAGCGTCGTGTTCCACATCGTCGCCCTGGCATTTTCTCTGTACCACACCTTCACCTGGTTTAACGTCGCCCCCAAAGCGCTGCCGATCCAGGTCGGTGAGAAAATCTGGCCCGACAGCGTCGTGGCGAGCGCGCATTATGTTGTCTGGGCGGTGTTATCGCTCGCGATCCTGTTCTGGGCGGGGGTAATCTGACCATGGCCAAATCGAACAAACCCATCGTCTGGGGAACGTTTGCCGCGGGCGGCACGCTGACGGCATTCATGACGCCGGTGCTGATCATCCTGACGCTGCTGGCCGCCACCGGACACGTGCCCGACATGCTCAGCTACGAAAAATTGCACGGCTTCGCTGCAGGCTGGTTCGGCAAACTGTCGATTTTTATCGTCATTTTCCTGTCGCTTTGGGGTTCGGCGCATCGCCTGCGTATTACCTTCTTCGACTTCGGCGTGCGCGCCGATACGCTGGTGGCGACCGTCGTCTATGCCGTCGCGGGGTTGGGCAGCATCGCGGCGGTGGTATACCTGTCACGCTTCTGAGACACCGTGTTGACAGGACGAGGCGCAGGCATTAGTTTGTATGTCATCAGGTGAAGTTAATCGCTCCCCGCGGAGCGCCACGATAAAAGGGAGACCCCAGTGAGCCCACCCCCACCAGTTGCAACACGTGAACAGGCGCGCGAACAGCAATTCAGTTCGGTGTGGACGCGGGACTTGAACGACGTGTTCGCCGACGTCGCCCCGTACTATGACCGCGCGAACTACGTTGCCAGCCTCGGGCTGTGGAACTGGTTCCTCAACAGTTTCATGTCCGTTGTCGAGGTGCATCCAGGCCAGCGGGTGCTCGACGTCTGCGCCGGCACGAATGCGATCGGCATTGCGCTTCTTAAGCGCGAACCCAGCCTGGAAGTGCATGCGATGGACCGCAGCGCAGCGATGCAGGAGGTCGGCCAGCAGCGCGCACAGGCGCGGGGGCTGCGTATCCGCAGCGTGATCGGCGATGTGCATGAACTGCCGTTCCCGGACAACCATTTCGACGTCGTGACGATTCAGTATGCATCGCGGCACCTGCGCATCAAGCGCGTCTTCGAGGAGGTGCACCGGGTGCTCAAGCCGGGCGGATGCTTCTACCATTGCGACATGCTGCGCCCGGGTAATCCGGTGGTCGAAAAGCTCTACTACGCCTATCTGCGCTTCTGTCTCGCCATGACGGGCTTCCTGTTCCGCAGCAGCCCGGCGGCCCTGAATTGCAAGAAATACTTCATCGATGCGCTGCAGATGTTCTATTCGGCCGACGAGTTGTCCGGGATGCTGCGCGATGTCGGCTACCGTGACGTTGCAGCCAAGACCCTGTTCGCCGGCATGATCGGTTTTCACCGCGCGACCAAACCCTAGCAGCCTGTCGGACTTGGCTTCCATTCACCGGAACGAGTAGTGTTAACGGATGGCCGTTGCTCGACGCTGCGGCGACAGGCTGCTTAAGAAAAAAGCTTTGCATGTCGAAACGCCGTGCTGGCCGGAATAAACGTCATTTGCATGGTGTTCTTTTCGACTCGATCTTAGGTTTTTCCATTTCAGGAGTTTGTCGGAGCTAAGTCCGATAAACTCCTAGCGGGGGACGCGGTTTGTGGCCGCGTGCACATGGACCGATCTGGCGCGCTGGCGCTACTGAATCGCAAAATCCTGGAGGCATACAGCCGGCGTACTACCGACACGCTCCGTGCGGCCCTGCCGTTGCGCCTTGTGCTGCCTCACCTCGAACCGGTTCTGGCGCGGAACGTTGCCAAGGAGATGCAAAAAGACGCGCTTGTCATCCACCGCGCCGGCGAAGCGGTAGCCACCGGATCGTCGCCGGGTCCTGAAGCGCTGCTCAAGCTGCTCGAGGCTACCAAGGAGATCGATCGGGCGTTCCTGGCACAGGTCGGCAGTTTGCCTATCAGGATCGTGATTCCCTATGCAGAGATCGCCCCGGTCCGTATGGAGCGCATCGAACGCCTGTTCGGCGCCGCTTACCGCATTCTCGACGCGTGGCGGCTGGAACGCGGCGTCCGCGCCGCCGTGCAGGCATCCTACCCGCGCACGGAACTCGAGCGGCTTTTGCTCGACCTGTTGCGGCTGTACGCGCTGGAAACCCGCGTATTGAGCCGCTCGGTGCGTTTGCCGGCGCTACTCGCCCCGATCCGGGAGCGCGTTGCGCAAAGCCTGCACGGGATCATGAACGACACGGCGAAGCGGCTGGCGGGGGAGCTGGCCGGCGTGGTGTATCGCCGGTAATTCGACCGCCAGGAGTTTGTCGGACTTAGCCCCGACAAACTCCTAACCCGAATATTTCACCGTAGTAGGTTGGCGCATTCGTACGATGCCGCGTTAAACCAGGTAGTTGAGTCTGATGCTCAAAAAAATGGTCAGCCCGCATGCCTCGGGCGCTTCCGCACCCTCCGTGATCACCTTACCCACAAAACCGTGGCAGCCGTGAACATGCGGGCTAGTCCGACAGGCTGCTAGAATAGGCATATTTAGTTTTTTTCATTTTAGGAGTTTGTCGGGGCTAAGCCCGACAAACTCCTATGGAGTATTACGACAGTGACAAGAAAATATTTCGGCACCGACGGCATGCGCGGCAAGGTTGGCGAGAAGCCGATCACGCCGGATTTTGTGATGCGCCTGGGCTATGCCGCGGGCAAGGTGCTGACCTCGTCCGGCACGGCGCGCGGGGAAAAGCCCGCGGTGCTGATCGGCAAGGATACCCGCGTGTCGGGTTACATGATCGAGTCCGCGCTCGAAGCCGGCTTGTCGGCGGCGGGCGTGGACGTGCTGCTGGTGGGGCCGATGCCGACGCCGGCGGTGGCTTATCTGACGCGGGCGTTGCGCCTGTCGGCGGGGATCGTCATCAGCGCCTCGCACAATCCCTACGACGACAATGGCATCAAGTTTTTTTTGGGCAATGGCGCCAAGCTGCCGGACAGCATGGAGAGCGCGATAGAGGCCGAGATCGAGCGCCCGCTCGAATGCATGACCTCGGCGAAACTCGGCAAAGTGCGCCGCATCGATGACGCGGCGGGACGCTACATCGAGTTCTGCAAGAATACTTTCCCGGCGCGTCTCGATCTGCGCGGCATGCGCATTGTCGTGGACTGCGCCAACGGCGCCGCTTACCATATCGCGCCGCACGTTTTTCACGAGCTGGGCGCGGACGTTACCACGGTCGGCACCGAACCTGATGGCTTCAATATCAACGACCGGGTCGGCGCCACTTCTCCCCAGGCATTGCAGAGGGCGGTCAAGCGCAACAAGGCGGATCTCGGCATTGCGCTCGACGGCGACGGCGACCGGCTGGTAATGGCCGATGCCGACGGCAGGCTCTACGACGGCGATCAATTACTTTATGTCATCGTCCGCCATCGCCGCAAACTGGGCGAACTCAGGGGCGGGGTGGCCGGCACGCTCATGACCAACCTCGGCTTCGAGCACGCGCTTGCCAAGCTCAAGGTGCCGTTTGCCCGCGCCAAGGTCGGCGACCGTTATGTGCTCGAGCTGCTGCAGGAACGCGGCTGGCAGCTGGGCGGCGAGAACTCCGGCCATATCATCTGCCTCGACAAGCACACCACCGGCGATGGCATTGTTTCGGCATTGCAGGTCCTGCAGGCGCTGGTCGAGGCAAAAACCACGCTTGCCAAGGCTACTGCGGCGGTGACGCTCTACCCGCAGGTGCTGATCAATGTCGCAGTAAAAAAGCGTT
>CAYIRZ010000219.1:0-5813 GCA_964365845.1 uncultured Streptomycetaceae bacterium | reverse complement strand
ACCGCGTCCGATCCCCGCGCTTCTTTATAAATATCAATTAAATCAGAAGCATAGGATGAAAACGCCCCCGCCATAGCAGACAGCAAAAATACCATTCGGGGCATTTTGTGGGGGTTGTTTTTCATGGCTATGTCTCTAATGGGTAAGGCCTTCGAGCAGGACAGACATGCATACGCGCGATCCAGGCCTGGCGCAAGCATCCTGCCACCGGGGCATCGCTGGGCACGCCAAGCGCATCTTAGGCTCGCCTAAATTTGTTTTTCGCGGCATCTTTGCGCATCAACATGGCGCCGGCCGCCAGCATCACGGCGTCCAGCCAGAACACCGGAACCATGCCCAAAGCGGTGCCGATCGAGCCGAAGAGTATCGGCACCACCACTTCGGTCGCCTTGTTGACCGTCTGGCGCAACCCCATGGCTTCGCCCGAACGTCCAGGCGGCGAACGGTTGTAGGCGAGCACCATCGATAGCGGGCTGCCGCATCCGAGACCCAGTCCGAGCAGGAATGACATCACGAGCAACAACGTAAAGCTCGACACGAACGGAAACAGCAGGCAGGATGCGCCCGCCAGGAACAGTGAAGCGCTCAGCACCCGCTCCTCGCCGGAACGTCTGACCAGCAACGGCATCGCGCTGCGCACCAGCAGCAGCGCCAGCGCGAATGCCCCCATGATGATGCCGATCCGGGATGCCGAGAAACCGACCGAATGCGCATAGATCGGCAGATAGAAGTTGAAGAGTTCGAGGCCGGTCTCGATGATGCCCGCAGTGATCAGCGCGCGCCGCAGCGGCAGAATTCTGACCAGATCCATCACGCGATGCTCCGGTTTCGGTTCGCTATGGACCTGATGTTTGGGCAGCAGCCGTGCGAAGAACAGCAGCGTGAGTATCGGCAGCGCCGGGAACAACGCGAGCAGCAGGTAAGTGGCGCGGTGACCGATGAAATCGATCGCAAAACCAGCCGTGGTGGGACCGAGCAGCACGGTCAACCCGACACCGAGGCTGAACAGGCTGTAATTGCGGGTACGCTCATGCCCTTCGCCGGACGAGCCGATCAGATGCTGTACCGAAACCGTATAGAAGATATAGCACGTGCCGATCAGCACGGCCGAGACATAGAGCGTCTCGATCCGGGGAAAGAAATACGGCAGCATCAGCCCCGACAACAACCCGCATGCGCCAAACAGCATCGGCAGGCGGAAACCAAGCCGGTCGGACAGCTTCCCGGCATATACCGAGAGGAACACCGGAAATAACGAATACATCGAAAACAGCACGCCGATGGCGAAGGGATTGGCGCCGAGTTCGATCGCATAGAGCGAAATCAGCACCTTGCTGCCCTTGAAGCTGGTATGGGTCAGCACCGTTACCAGAATGATCAGGTAGACGCCCATATCAGCACCCGCGCCCGCTGCGACCGGGGAAGTGGTGGACAACGGGACCGGCAAAGTCGAGGCCGCACATGACGACGGCAAGGTCAACGGACATCAAATGGGCGGCGAAAATCTTCTTGTTTGGCGGGGCTAAGTGCCCGTAACATTATGTCACGGGCTCTATGCGTGTATTTTATCGCAAACGTCCCCATCCAGCGCGGATACCATTGAGCTTTTCTTAGCTACGCGACACGCTCAATCCCTCACCCCCGCCCCCTCTCCCGCGGGGAGAGGGGGGATTCGAGACGTAAATGAATGACATTCATTTACGTAAAACTCAATAAGGAGCATCAGGATGCAAATCAGAAATGTCGGGGTCGCCAGTCCCGGCGACATGGGTCAGGCGATTGCCGCGCGTCTCAAGGAAAGCGGCTGCAACGTTTTCACCGCGCTGGACGGTCGCAGCGCGCGAACCCGGGCGCTTGCGAACGAGGCCAGCCTCACCGACTGCGGCTCGATGGACAGGCTCGTCGCCACCTGCGACATGATACTTTCCATCCTCAACCCCGGCGCAGCGGTGGACAACGCGCGCGCAGTCGCCGCCGCCCTCGGTAAAACGGGGAAGAAGACGGTGTTCGCCGACTGCAATGCCGTCTCGCCGCAAACCGTGCGCGAAATCGACGTCATTATCCGCGAAGCCGGCGGGACCTTCATCGATGCCGGCATCATAGGCTCGCCGCCGCGCGGAAAAAGCAGGACGCGGATCTATGTTTCCGGTCCGGATGCCCGTCTTTTCACGCAGTTCAACCACCCCAACCTGCAGGTGCGCGTGGTGAGCGAGCGCGTCGGCGACGCGTCCAGCGTCAAGATGTGCTACGGCGCAGTTACCAAGGGCGCCGTCGCGCTCGGAGTGGAACTGCTGATCGCGGCACGCAGGCTCGGCGTCGAGAGCGTGCTCGAGGCGGAGTTCAAGGAAAGCCTTCCCGATATCCACGAATGGATTCTGAACCGCACCACGACCATGCCGCCGAAAGCCTACCGCTGGGTGCCGGAGATGCTGGAGATCGCCAAAACCTTCGAGGGCGCAGACATGACGCCGCGCCTACTGCTGGGTGCTGCCGACATGTTCGAGTTCATCGCCGGCACCCCGCTTGGCAAGGAAACGCCGGAGCAGGCCCGCAAGCGCGACCGCAGCAGCAGTGAGATCATTCGTGAACTGGCGGGCGGGAAATAGCGGCGCCGCACGCTAGGAGTTTGTCGGACTGGGGTTCGACAAACTCCTACACGCGGAACATGGAGCGCCGGTCGCGCGTAAAGGTGATGATCTCGGCCGGCCGCTCGACGCGGCTCCTGCCGATGCAGATCTGGCCCGAGCCGTCGAGCAGCAGTTCACCGCGCAGCACGTGCACCTCCTCGCCGCTTTCCAGCGAAACGAAGGTGCCGTTGATGCTGTGGTCGATGAGATAGAAGTTGGTGCGCATCAACCTGATGGTAAGGTGCCGGCGCGAAGCGAACTTGTCGGCCACCACCAGATCGCAGCCCTTGCCGCGGCCGATGTCGATCTCGGTGCGCCACTGATCGATGCGTACGCGCTCCTCATTGAGCGTCACCATGAGGCTGCCGGTATCTCCCGGAATCGTCTTGCTCGACTGCAGATTGACGTCGGTAAGATGAAGGTTGTCGGTATGCCACAGTATCTGATACACCGTCGACTCCACCGAGTTGCCCTTCAGCACCACGTGAAAGATCGGGCGCACGCACGATTTGAGCGCTGCCGACAGGCAGTTTTCGGTCGCCTCCGTGGTCAGGATCTGCTCGGCCATCGCCACCGCCGTCAGGTAAGCCGCGGCGTTGACGGTGTCACCAAATACATCACCCTCTTCCGCCAGCACCGGGCCGTAGTGCAGGCCGATATGGATCTTCACGGGATAATTGCCGGGTTTGCTTGAGGTCACCACCGACTGCATCTCGCTTGCCGCCAGCACCGCCTGATCGGCGCTGGGAAACACGCACATCACCTCGTCGCCTATCGTCTTCACGAGCTGCCCCTGGTAACGCGGCAGCACATCGGCTATTGCCGACAGGCAGGCATTGACGATATTGCGTGCGGTAACGTCCCCGAGTTCCCGGTAAAGGTTGGTGCTGTCGCTGACATCCGCGAACAGCACGGCCATATTCTTGGTTTGCCGTGTCATGGTTTGGGCTGTGCGTCGCCATTATCCCACAGCACGCTCGAAACACTCCACAAAAACACCATTTTCGACAATTCACTCCCGAAGCCTCACAATTGTCACAGCGCAAGATAATGGGAGCCTGGAATGACTTTATTGCAAGACACGAAAAACATGGCGCTGTTCTGCGATTTCGAGAACGTCGCGCTCGGCGTGCGCGAGGCGAAATACGCCGAATTCGACATCAAGAAAGTGCTCGAACGTCTGTTGCTCAAGGGCAACATCGTCGTCAAAAAAGCCTATTGCGACTGGGAGCGCTACAAGACTTTCAAGGCGGCGATGCACGAGGCCGCGTTCGAGCTGATCGAAATCCCCCATGTGCGCCAGTCGGGCAAGAATTCCGCCGACATCCGCATGGTGGTGGACGCGCTCGACCTGTGCTACACCAAATCCCATGTCGATACCTTCGTCATCATCAGCGGCGATTCGGACTTCTCTCCCCTGGTCAGCAAGCTGCGCGAGAACAACAAGGTCGTGATCGGCGTCGGCGTCAAGAAATCCTCGTCCGATCTGCTGGTCGCCAACTGCGACGAGTTCATCTACTACGACGACCTGGTGCGCGAAAGAGCCAAAAAACAGACCAAAAAGAAAACCGCTGCCCGCACATCTCCCGAGACCACTACCCAGGCGGCCAAGGAAGGCGACAAGAAACAGGAAGCGCTGGATCTCATGATGGAAACCGTGGAAGCGTTGTTTGCCGAGCGCGGCGCGGAAGAGAAGATCTGGGGTTCGATGGCCAAGCAGGCGCTGAAGCGCCGTCAGCCGGGCTTCAGCGAAGCCTATTACGGTTTCCGCTCTTTCGGCAAGCTGCTCGACGAAGCCGAGGCACGCAAGCTGCTGACGCTCGAACCCGACGAAAAATCGGGCGGCGTCATCATCAAGAGCTACAACCCGGAGTACTGACGGGAACTATTTCCGGCATCGCGCGGACTTACTCGTCATGAACCACGACCAAGACCCTCGTGTCTTGTTTTTCACGGCCGGCGGCGGCAACTGGCTGCAGCGGATCGCCGTTTTCCTGCTGGCCGCAACGATTGCCATGCTGGCCTTTTTTTTCCTGACCATAGTACTGGCCGTCGGCGCGCTGCTCGCCGCGATCATCGCTGTGCGCTGGTGGTGGATCGGCCGCAAGCTGCGCGCCTCGTCGGCGCAGGAGACGTTCGAGGGCGAATATGTGGTGATCGAGCATGCCCGGCTGAAGCGCCCTGCTCATGCCGCGCCCCGTGAGCCGCGCACTAAATAATAAATAAAAACAATAGGTTAAGATCCGCCCCACTCCCAGCTCGCCTTCTCCTGGGTGCGCTGGTCAAAGCGTGCCACATTGACGATGATGCGCTCGTGCACGCCCTCGCCTATCGGCTCCTTTTCGTCTTCGGCAGACACGCGAAAAGTCAGTTTCCGCCCCTCGACCTTGAGCAACTCGGCATGCGCCCGCACGCGCATGCCCACCGGGGTCGCCGCGACATGGCTGATCTCCAGTCGTATTCCCACCGTCTGGTGCCCTGCGGGCAGCAGGCCCTCGACGGCGTTCAATGCCGCCTCCTCCATCAGACCCACCATCACCGGAGTCGCCAGCACCTTGATCTTGCCGCTGCCGACATGCGGCGCAGTATCGCGCGTGCCGACCAGGATTTCCGCCGATCCCTTCAAACCCGGTTTCAATTCGTCCGTCATGCCCATTGAATCTCCAGACCGCGTATTAAACAATATCCGCAAACAGGAGTTTAAGCGTTTTGCCTGCCCGAGTCTGGCTACCAAAGCGGAGTGCGTTAAACCACCTACGGTTAAGGCGGCAGCGCGATCTTCTGGTCAGTACTGAACTGGTAGTCGCGGAACACATGTTCCGCGCTGAGAAGCTGGTAGCTGCCATCCGCCAGGCGCCGCGTGGTGTCCTTGAGCCGGTAAGTGTTATGCCCGCAGGTCCAGCAATCGAAGTTACGCATGGCAGTGCACAGGCAGGTTTTGTCCATCACCGAGATCTTCTTCGCCCCCGGGTGGGCGGCGACCTCGCGGTTGTAGGCCGTGATATAGGCGCAATTGCCCGTGCCGTCGATCAGGTAGCCGTAGGCCTCGCAGTTGGGCCGAATCCCGGCGCCGATCGCCGGGCTGCCCTTCAGCATGCGCATCGGGTAACCGGTCGGCGAGATCATGTTGACCTCGATATCGTCCTCGCTCGCCTTGAAGTACTCCTGCTTCACCTGGTCCGGCAG
>CAYIRZ010000218.1:1692-5861 GCA_964365845.1 uncultured Streptomycetaceae bacterium | reverse complement strand
ATGCCGAGTTGGCGTTGCATGGCTTTCGGCATGAACACGCCGCCGTCGGCCAGCCGCCGCGCGGCGGCATTGTCGCCGGCGGAGTAGGCAACGGCCGTAGCGGGGGCTTTTTTGTCTTTGCCCTGGTCCTCGCCTGCGTGCGCGAAGGTGACCGCTGCCGCGGCCATCAGGGTTGCCAGAGCGAACACCGCGGCCAGCCGCGCGATGGCGGCGCGCGAAGTTCTTCTGCGGCGCAGCAGCAACCAGGCTGCGCCGAACACCACGACTACGCCGCTCGATATCCATATCAGCCATTCCGTCCAGCCATGACCGTGCGTTGACTGGCCGGCAGGCTGTGGAACGGTGAGCGTGCCGTTCAGCAAGTCCGAGCCGTCAGCAGCCTGGATCGTGAACACCAGCGGATATTGCCCCGGTTTGGCGAACGCTTCTCCCGGTGCGGTGTAGGCGCCATCTGCGTCAGGCTGCGCGACGGCCTTGAATGCGCCGCTTTCGATTTCGATGCGGGCATTGGACACCGGCTCGTTGGTGGCGAAACGGTCGAGGTAGAGCGTGAGTTTGCCGGACTCGAGGACCGCCAGCAGTTCGAAGCTTTCGGACTGCGCCTCGATGCGCGGCGCGAGGGTCGCGGATACGGCAGAAGGTGCCGCGCCGTGGTCGTGGCCTGCATCCGCCAGCGCGATCGCCGGCCATACGAGAAACATCAAATGGACAAACCACTTCATGGCAATACTCCTGATGCCTGATTGAGACGCGAGATGGCGCGCGCCGCTTCGAGCTTCGCGCGCGTAAACTGTAATTCCGCTTCGAATCGTTCGTTTTCGGCGCGCAGCCGCGCGATCAAATCGAGCTCACCGAGCGCAAAGGCCCTGGCCAGCAGGCGCTGGGTATCGGCGGCGAGCGTGAAACGTGTTTCGGTCAGTTGCAATACGGTGCGCGCCTGCTCCAGTTCGCGCCGCGCGGTTTCCGCCTCGGCCGCCACTTTGGCACGCTCCAGGTTGTAGGCGGTGTGCGCTTCGATCAATTCCGCATTGGCGGATGCGATGCGCGGCTTGTTGCGCGCGTCGGTCGCAAAGGGCAGCCGGAGGCGCAACTGGAGGGAATTGTGGTAGGGGTCGTCGAACACATTGCGTTCGCGCCGCACACCGAGTTCGAGTTCCGGGTTGTTGCGCAGGCTTTGCGACGCCTGGCTGAGCTTGGCCTGCGCCGTGACGACCGCTCGTTGCGGGGGCGCCAGCAGCGGATGGTCGTCAAGCGCCGCGCCCGCCGGCGCGCTGTTTTCTTCATCGCCTGGCAACGCGCTCGTGCCGGTGAGAACGTTAAACGCCTGCCGTGCCCTGAATGCCTTGACCTCGGCTTCAGCCACGGTCGCGCGCGTTAGCCGTTCCGCACCCTGCGCCTGGTTGAGGTCGACGCGGGCCAGGTCGCCGGCCTTGACGCGGCGCTCGACGTCGGCCGCGAGTACCGCCGCTTCTTGCGCTTTGCGCCGCGTCAACGCGAGTTCATTTTCGGCGAGCCGCGCCTGCCAGTAGGCGTCCCGCACCTCGCCGGCGATTTTCAGCTTGGCCGCCGTCAGGCCGGTGTCGTACTGGCCGCGTTCGGCATTGACGATCGCGTTCTGCCGCCCTCGTTCCCCCGGCAGCCATAGCGGCAACGCGATTTCCGCTTCCCACTCGCGCACCCCATCGTTGCCGTGCAAGATGTCGTTGCGGTTGCCGAGCCTCAGGCTGGGTGGCTCCGGAAAAGCAGCCCTTGCTGCATCGCGCTTGGCAGTGAACTCCTCGGCGCGGGCGTGTTGTGCTTGTGCCGCGGGCTGCCGGGCCCACGCCCGTTCAACGGCCTCACGCAGCGTATCCGCGGCGTGCGCCGGCAGAGCGAGCGTGAATACAATAAACATCAAACTTCGACGCATGGGCGTCCTCACTGTTGTGGTGGTGAAGTGCAAGGCAAAAGCCGGGTGAGCGAAACGCGAGGTTTGTGCCGGCTGTACGCCAGAACGCACCGGCTTCCCCCGGATTCAGGGAGCTGTTCTACGCGTTTTGCGCAGTCAGATCAGGCTAAAGGGGGGCGTTGCGGCTGTTCAGGGAAGAACAGACTGGGAAGGACGAAGATCGTGGGTACGAAGACAGACAGATTGCCGGCACAAACGGTTACGGCGACGCCCTGCAGGGCAGAGGAGAGTTGATGGCAGGACAGATGCCCGGCATGGCTGTCGTTGCTGCTGCCGCTATCGTTGTGTTCATGAGAGGTGACATCATTGCTATCGCCACCGTGATGATGACTGGAAATTGTTTTTTCAATGGCGGATGAGGACGAGCAAAGCAGATGCGACAGCGATGCGGCGAAGCCCTGCAAGGGCATCACCAGCAGCAGCGCCAGTACTAATATTCTTCGGCCGAGTTTGAACACAGGCGGCATTCTAAAGTAAAGAGTATTGCCTTGGCAACAGGGCCGGCGCATGACAGCGGCCGCAGGAAAAAGTTCGGCTAGGAGTTTGTCGGACTTGGCCCCGACAAACTCCTAAAATGAAAAAAACTAAAGAAAATTCAAATAGTGATCCCGAAACGGGCAAGTATGGGTATGGCCACGACATAGCATGCGAGCATGACGCCTATCGATATGGCGAGACTTGCATAGAAGCCCATCCCGGATTTCAGCAGCGCCGGCAGCACCAGAAACATCGGCAGCGTCGGCAGCACCAGCCAGAAGGTGCTGACCGAAAGCTCGGCGATCCTGCCGGTGTCGCGCGTGTCGACGTAGAGCCAGATCATGGCGAGGACGGAGATGAGCGGCAGCGATTTGATCAACGCGCCGAGGCCGGCGTTGACTTTTGCAACTTCGGAGACGGCGACGATAATCAGCGCTGAAAGTACGAGCTTGGTTGCATAGTACAGCATGGTTGGCTCCTGTGAGTATGCGATCCGCGGCGCCGCGGGCGCATCTTATTGCAACGCAATGAACAATACGCCCTGGCTTGGCGAGAGGCCTCAATAATTTGATCCGAAGGCGATGAGAATTCCAGCGGTTCTCCTGGGCAAGTTATTGTCATATAAGTCAATATTAATGAATTGTCTTTTGATCTGGATCAATTAATCAACCAAGGAATTGGGCCAGTATTAAACCGTTAAGAATAGGTTGAGAATTATCGGATGCGAACTATATAGGCATCTTATAATCTAAAAAACATGGCCGCGATTCTTTCGAAAAACCTGCTCAAGCGGCTGGCTTGGATAATGGCCGGCTTGCTGCTGTTCACGCAGATCGTTCTTTCGGCGCAGGCATGCATGCTGCCGGGATCTAATCCGGCATACGTTCTGAGTGATGCCATGGCGACCGAAGCGTGCGAAGGCGCCCCCATGGATAAGGGGACGTGCCTTGCTTACTGCCTCAAGGCCGATCAAGCCAGCAGTCCTTCCGTTGATTTCAATTTTAGCGTGATTTTGCCTGCGGCTTTCCCTGTCTCGGGGTTGTTTGCGCTATGGCAGGCTGACCCTTCAGCAATACCTCCGGCCGTCTTGCCTTGCGCGAGCGGGCCGCCGCTGCAGATACTCTTCTGCAGTTTCCAATCTTAGACTGACTCTTTAACGGGCGCATCGGAAAGCCGCGACCCGGCGGTTTTCGCCTTGGTGCTTTGGCACGAGGCATCCCGGGCAGCTTTTCGGTCGCCGGACTGAGGCCACTATGGGTTCGGGCGCCATGCAAGAGCGATAACGGGTAATGGCATGGCGATGATGAAGCAGTAACGTAAACAGGAGAAATATCATGAGGACATTGACAGTTATTTTTCTCGCCGGCATGGCGTTCGTCGCGGGTAGCCCTGCTTTTGCGGGCCGCGATGAGACGCAGATGATGCAACTGCAGCAAGTAATGAAAGCAAAGCAGGCCCAACAGCTGGCGCAAGCAAATAAAGCACCGGCGGGGTTCGCCGGGGCAACCGGCGCGCCGGGTAGAGTTGGACCCGAAGGGCAACCGACAAAACCCAGAAGGGATCCTACCGCTCACCCGTGAACCACGGTAGCATCCTGAAAGGGAACAGCCCGGGAACACCGGGCTGTTTTTATCTCACTCCGGGAGTGGGCTGAAAACAATCATCCTAATCCTATAGCTTCTAGTGCCTTGCGCGCTACCAGCGGCACAAGAGACCCGTCAGCGGACACTGCCTGTCAGATCAA
>CAYIRZ010000218.1:0-1592 GCA_964365845.1 uncultured Streptomycetaceae bacterium | reverse complement strand
CCCAGTCTGGAGAGCGCGGTATCCACATCGTGGTGCAGTCCGATGAGCAACACGGGCTCGTTGTTCTCCGCAATCTGCGCGGAATCGATGATTTTCGCTGGAACTTCGAACAGGTGCTGGGCGAGCGTCTGCGCAGCAGCCGCTGCGCTGGCTTCGGACGATGCCACTATCAGCCGCGGCGCGCGGGCGATGATCCACTGGCGCAGGATGGGCGGCAGTTGTTCGCGATCGAGCATGCGCCACAAACGAAGTTCGGGATCGAGGCGCACGCCCTGTGCCGGAACGTCGATTTCGAGCGTGGTGGTCTGGCGTTCGCCATCAAAATCGATCAGGCGCGTTTGCGAACGGCCATCGGCCACGATTTCCACCGGCACGCGCAACGCATAAGGCGGCGCAGTCTGCGTCAGCATCAGCGCGAGCTTCGTTTTGCCGTCGCCGGGGAGCGCTTTTGCTTCTGCAATGTCGAGTACCGGGCCGCCGACGCGCTGTAACCACTGCTCGAAGAAAATCGCCAACGGGCGGTTCGCGGCCTGTTCGAAGGCGGTACGCAGGTCGTCCCACGACGCGACCTTGAACTTGTGCTGCTCCCAGAATAGGCGGATGCCGCGATGGAAGGCATTCTCGCCGATCATATCGCGCAGCATGAAAAACACCATCGCCGCTTTGCCGTAGCCCACCGCCGCGTCGGCGCCGTGGGTGCGCGAACGGAACGCCGCGAGCGGCCGGTGTTCGCCGGCAGGCACTGCGGCGAAGTCGCGCAGCCATGCCAGACGCATCTCGCGTGCTGCCGCGGCCGAATCGCGTTCTTTGTAGAAGTAATCGGCCATGAAAGTGGTGAGGCCTTCGCTCCAGTTGCCCGTCGCGTAATCAGCGTAGACACCGTTGCCCCACCAGTTGTGCAGCACTTCGTGGCCGAGCGAAGTGGCGCGGATGAACGGCAGCTTCAGTACTTCGGCGCCGATATAGGTCAGCGTGGGCATGCCGAACCCGGTGGGCAGCGGGCTCGCGACGATCGAGAACCCGGTGAACGGGTAGGCGCCGATCTGCTCCGAATACAATTCGATATAGCGGCGGCTGTCTTCGAGGTAATCCTCCGCGAGTTGATCGAGGTTGCGATAGAAGTAGGTGCGCAGGCGCAGCGGTTCCGCGCCCCGTCGCGGCACGAGTTTTTCGCGCACCACGTAGGGGCCGGCCATGAGGTCGATGCCATCGGCCGGCTGTTCGAACTCGAAGGTGGCGGCGTAGCGCCCGCCGGCGTCGCGCGGCAGTTCTTCCGCGGCGAGGCGGCCGGCGACGAGCCCGCGCTGCTCCGCGGGCAGCGAAAGCTTGACACGGTAGCTGAAGAGCGCCGCGGGCCGCGGATACCAGCCGCTTCCCGAGTGCAGGAAGCTGCCTTCTTGTTCTGCCATCGGCGGCATGGCGCCGAGCACGCCGCGGTGGTCGAGCGCGCGGTCGAGCACGGGAAGCGTGCCGCCGTACTCGATGCTCAGCGCTGCGCCTGCCGCTGCCGGCAGGCGCCATTCCTGGAAATCGCCGTCACGGCGGGCGGGCACGGCAGCGATGGGCTTGCCGTCGGCGAATGCGGCCGAAAC
>CAYIRZ010000217.1:0-5922 GCA_964365845.1 uncultured Streptomycetaceae bacterium | reverse complement strand
CAGGCCGAAGGTCGCAAGGTCGCGATGGCGGGTGACGGCATCAACGATGCGCCGGCGCTCGCCGCAGCCGACGTCGGCATCGCCATGGGCACCGGCACCGACGTGGCGATGGAAAGCGCCGGCGTGACGCTGGTGAAGGGAGACCTGCGCGGCATCGCGCGCGCCGCCGTGCTGTCGCGCGCCACGATGCGCAACATCCGCCAGAACCTCGCCTTCGCGTTCGGCTACAACGCGCTCGGCATCCCGGTTGCCGCCGGCGTGCTTTACCCCGCGTTCGGTCTGCTGTTGTCGCCGATTTTCGCCGGCGCCGCCATGGCGCTGAGCTCGGTGTCCGTGGTCACCAACGCGTTGCGGCTGAATCGGATCCGGCTGTAAGACATGAATGACTGTGCTGCACACGGGTGTGACGTATATCGGGATCGAGGTGGCGCACCCCACGATGTACTTCAGCTCGATTACGGAATGCCTCTGGAAGAACTGCTGTTCGGTTTCTGCTTCGGACTTTACTGGACCGGCGTTTATGAACATTTCACTTGGCGGCACCGCGCCACCGGATAATAACGCACAGTTACCGAAAGGAGTCCCTCATGAATCATGAACACGAACATCAGCAAAACGGCGGCAACAACGCAAAATTTAAAACCAAATGGGTATTCATGGCATTTCTCGCCATCGCCGCCTATTTCCTGGTTGCCGAACACAAGGCGCACTTATCCGGATATTTGTACTACCTGCCGTATCTGCTGCTGCTCGCCTGCCCACTGCTGCATGTGTTCATGCATGGCGGACACGGAAGGCACGGCGGAAATGGCAAGCACGGCAGCCACCCCAATGACGACAGCACGCAACCGGACACACAACGCGAGGGAGAGAAGAAATGAATCAACCCCAGGATTCAGCCTATGGGCTGTGGTCGCTCGTCATTATTAACTCATTGATTTTTATTATTTTTTCATTCAGTTTTGCAAAGCCGCAAAGCCCGCGTGACTGGCGTTCGTTCGGCGCCTTCTCGGCCTTCATCGTCGCGCTGTTCACCGAGATGTACGGCTTTCCGCTCACTATCTATCTGCTGTCCGGCTGGCTCGCGAGCAAGTTTCCCGGGGTCGATTTCCTGTCGCACGACGCCGGGCACTTACTGGAAGTGATGTTCGGCTGGCGCACCAACCCTCATTTCGGGCCGTTTCACCTGCTCAGCGCCATTTTTATCGGCGGCGGCTTCTGGTTGCTCGCTGCGGCGTGGAAAGTGTTATATGCGGCGCAGCGCCATCACGGACTTGCGACTACCGGACCTTACGCGCGCGTGCGGCATCCCCAATACATCGGCTTCATTCTGATCATGACGGGGTTTTTGTTTCAGTGGCCGACCCTCGTCACGCTGGCGATGTTTCCGATACTGGTGACGATGTATCTCTTTTTAGCGAGACGAGAAGAGCGCGATGCCATTGCCGGGTTCGGCGACGAATATCGCCGCTACGCCGCGAGGGTGCCGGCGTTTATTCCGCGCTTGTCTTCGTCCAGGCCGGAAAAGGGGATCACGTAAAAATCCGGGTCAAAGGAGTTACCAATAACAATGTCTCCGCTCCCGGTAAGCGTTGCACACAAGCCCCTCTTCCTGCTGATGATGTGGCTCCTGATATCGTCAGCGGCAAATCTCGCGTGGGAATTCGCACAGCTTCCGCTTTACACTCTGTACGCGGATCCCGACGCGGGCAAGATCGTCCGCTACGTGCTCCACTGCACCGCGGGCGATGTTCTCATCGTGCTTGGCGCCTATGCGCTTACTGCGCTCGTGCTGGGCAACTGGTCCTGGCCGCTGCGAGATTCGCTGCGTGGCATCGTGCTCGCCACTACGCTAGGCCTGGGATATACGGCGGCAAGCGAATGGGTCAACGTGTACCTTGATGCAGCGTGGGCTTATAGCGAGCGAATGCCGCTCGTTTTTGGCATCGGCCTTGCGCCCTTGCTGCAGTGGCTGCTCATCCCTCCCCTTGTCTTGCTCATCGTGCGCCGGGCAGGCGCGCTGATTGCGCTCCGGGAAAAAAATCGGCGGTGAGTACTCATGCCCCGTGTAAACTGACAGTCTAGCCGCCTGTCGGACTTGGCCCCATTCACCGGAACGCGTAGCGTTAACGCCTCGCTGTTAATCGACGCTTCAGCGACAGGCTGCTTAAGAAAGAAGGCAACACCTATGAACCTTACATTTCTCGGCGCGACCGGCACTGTCACCGGCTCGAAATACCTGCTCGCCAGCGGCACGAAGAAAATCCTGGTGGACTGCGGGTTGTTCCAGGGTTACAAACAGTTGCGCCTGAGGAACTGGGCCAAGCTTCCAGTCGATCCGCGCACGATCGACGCAGTCGTGCTCACTCATGCGCACATCGATCACAGCGGTTACCTGCCGCTGCTGATCAAGAACGGCTTTTCCGGCCGCGTTTACAGCACTCACGCCACGCGCGACCTGTGCGGGATCCTGCTGCCCGACAGCGGACATCTTCAGGAAGAGGAGGCGAAATTTGCGAACCGGCACGGATTCTCCAAACATAGTCCTGCCCAGCCGCTCTACACCGAAGAGGACGGAAAACGGGCATTGCGTGCGTTTACTCCGGTTGCCTTCGGGCGCGATGTGCCGCTGGATAAACACCTGACACTGCGTTTTTCGCCTTCCGGGCATATTCTGGGATCCGCATTCGTGCTGATCAAGGACGCGTCGACATCGATCCTGTTTTCGGGAGATATCGGGCGGCCGAACGAGCTGATCATGCCGGCCCCGGAAAAAATCACCGGGGCCGATTATCTGGTACTGGAATCGACTTATGGCGACCGCCGGCACGATGCTACCGATCCCCGGAAAATCATGGCGCCCATCATCCAGCGCACGGCCAAGCGCAAAGGCGTGGTGATCATTCCGGCATTCGCCGTCGGCCGGGCGCAAACCCTGCTGTATTACATACAGCTGCTCAAGGCGGAACGCGCCATTCCCGACATCCCGGTATATCTCAACAGCCCGATGGCGACCGACGTCACGCGCATCTACCACAAGTACCGCAGCGAACACCGATTGACGCCCGAACAGTGCGAGGCGATGTGTTCCACGGCACATATCATCAACAGCGTGGAAGAGTCCATCCAACTGAACGAAAAACCCGGGCCGATGATCATCATCTCGGCAAGCGGCATGGCGACCGGCGGCCGCGTGGTGCATCACCTGAAAAAGTTCGCGCCCGATCCGCGCAACACCATTCTGTTTGCCGGCTTCCAGGCCGGCGGCACGCGCGGCGCCGCCATCATGAGCGGTGCCGAAACGGTCAAGATACATGGAGAGTACGTGCCGATACGCGCCGAAGTCGCCGCCATCGACAATCTGTCCGCCCATGCGGATTATCAGGAAATTCTCGATTGGCTGTCGCACTTCAAAAAGCCGCCGCGTGTAACCTATATCACCCACGGCGAGCCCAGCGCTTCGGATGCGCTGCGGCACAGAATAGAGGAAACGAAACGGTGGCGCTGCACGGTGCCGGAATACCGCCAGACCGTGAAGCTCGCATAATCTGGTCTGGGCTTTCGCCTGGAAACTTAGAGCCCAAAATAAAATAAATCAGTCTTGGTCTTTTTGAAATGCGCTCTTAAGGACATCATGCCACCCGTAACCGATGCCGCACCCAATCCCCACGCGCTGAAAATACGGCGCATGGGAATCGATACCCACCAGGAACCCGTGATTTACATGCGCGCGGACTGCCACATCTGCCGCTCGGAGGGCTTTGAATCACAGTCGCGCGTGCTCATCGCCTCCGGCGGGCATGTCATCATCGGCACGCTCAATGTCGTCACCGACAACCGGCTGCTCTCTCTCGACGAAGCCGGCCTGTCCGACGCGGCATGGCGCATGCTGCAGGCGCATGAAGGGGACTACGCCGAATTGTCGCATCCCGAACCGCTGGAGTCCCTGAGCCATGTGCGCGCCAAAGTCTACGGACAGCGCATCGAGGACCACCAGATGATGGCCATCGTGCGCGACATTGCCGGGGGGCGTTACTCGGAACTTCATTTGTCCGCTTTTGTAACCGCGTGCGCCGGTAATCATCTCGATCTCGGAGAAACCGTCGCCCTCACGCGCGCCATGGTCGAAGTCGGCGAGCGTATGACCTGGTCCGCGGCGCCGGTCGTCGACAAGCACTGCGTGGGAGGGCTCCCGGGCAACCGCACCACGTTGCTGGTCGTGCCCATCGTTGCCGCATACGGACTGACGATGCCGAAAACATCGTCACGCGCCATCACTTCACCGGCCGGCACCGCCGACACCATGGAAACGCTGGCGCCCGTGAACCTTGATATCCGCGCCATTCGCAGGGTGGTCGAGCGCGAAGGCGGGTGCATCGTCTGGGGCGGCGCGGTCAAGCTGAGTCCGGCTGACGACATCCTGATCCGCGTCGAGCGTCCGCTCGAGCTGGACAGCGCGGGCCAGATGGTGGCTTCGGTCCTGTCGAAAAAGCTATCGGCCGGGTCTTCTCATGTCGTGATCGACATTCCCGTCGGGCCTACCGCGAAAGTGCGTACCCGGGAAGCGGCGCGCACGCTCTCCGAACAGATGATCGAAGTGGGCCGTGCGCTCGGCCTCAAGGTGTGCGTGGCCGTCACCGACGGCACCCAGCCGGTGGGCCGCGGCATCGGCCCCGCGCTCGAAGCGCGGGATGCGCTCGCCGTGCTGCGCGGCGACAACGATGCGCCCCAGGACTTGCGCGAGCGCTCGCTTGCGCTCGCCGGCGAAATTCTCGAACTGGCCACCAACATCCCGACCGGCACCGGCTACGATCTGGCCAACGCGATCCTGAGTGACGGCCGAGCCTGGCAAAAATTCCAGGCCATCTGCAAGGCGCAGGGCGGCATGCGCGAACCGCCGCGTTCGCGGTATATCCATACCGTCACCGCCATGCGGCCGGGACGCGTGATCAGGATCGATAACCGGCGGCTGTCGCGTATCGCCAAGCTCGCGGGAGCGCCGACCGATCCGGCGGCGGGTCTCGATTTTTTTGCTCCGCTCGGCAGCAGCGTCGAAACCGGCCAGCCGTTGTTCACCATCCACGCCGATGCGCCTGGAGAACTTGCCTACGCCAGGGAATACCTCGCTTCGCAGAAGGATATCGTGGTGTTGGGAGACGAGGTTTGAAGCCTCTGGTCTTTGCGCTGCACGACCAGGACAAGCTGAGCGCCGCTCTTGCCGCACAACTGGGAGGCGAACTCGGCCACCTCACCATGCGCCGTTTTCCGGACGGTGAAAGCTACGTGCGGCTCGATACGCCGGTTGCCGGCCGTACTGTCATCCTTGTATGCAACATGCGAGACCCCGACACGAAAATCCTGCAGGTCTGCATCGGCGTGCATGCCGTTTTTGCGGACCGGGCTTACGAACAGTTACGCTTAGAACGCAATTTCAAACCGCGCCCCCGCAATCCAGGCATCGCCCAGAGCGGGGTCGTGCCCCGGATTGACAATACGTTGCAGGGTGGGCTGGATCACGAGCCAGGGGGTGATCTTGGCACGGTAGGTGATTTCGAGCGCGGTTTCATTGGTTGCCAACGGTGTTGCAGTAACTTGTATGAACTTGGCGCCGGCGTGGCCGCGGGTCAGCAAGATACCGAACTCATCCTCATCCCGCCCGGGCAGAAGCCCCTTGTAGCGCAGCCCCAGGCTGGAAGAGTAATCCAGCGTGTTCGTGTTTACATCGCCGTTCGCCACGCCGTAGCGAAAGAACAGCGCCAGGCCCTGCGATGAGTCGTCTTTCTCCCGGAACACGGTCTGCTCAGCGAGAAAGTAGGCGCCGCGGTTGACGCGCCGCACGGGATTGCCCAAACCATCGGTGTCGACGTGATCGTCGAAGCGCGGGGTGTAGCGCCAGTAGCCGACGGCGTACTTGCTGATTTC
>CAYIRZ010000216.1:0-5931 GCA_964365845.1 uncultured Streptomycetaceae bacterium | reverse complement strand
ACGCGGCTCGACGACGTCGCGCAGGCCCTCTACGCCGGCGTTACCTGCACCGGCGCGGTGGCGTTGAGCGCCGAGCAGCTTGCGGAAGCGCGCGGGCTGCTGGTGACCGGCCGCAGCGCCGCCCTCGCGGCGAGCCGGGGCGAGATCTTCCTGCGCAGCTACGCGCCGCCCGCCAAGCTGGTGGTGATCGGCGCGGTGCACATCGCGCAGTTCCTGGCGCCGATGGCGGCGCTCGCCGGATTCGAGGTGATCGTCATCGATCCGCGACTGGCCTTCGCCACCGCGGCGCGCTTTCCCGGCGTCACGCTAATGACCGAGTGGCCTGGCCCGGCCTTGGCGCGGATCGGCCTGGATGACCACACCGCGGTGGTGACCCTCACCCACGATCCCAAGCTGGACGATCCGGCGCTCTGCGCCGCGCTGCAAAGCCCGGTGTTCTACGTCGGCGCGCTGGGCAGCTCCCGCACCCACGCCAAGCGCATCGAGCGCCTGCGCGAGCACGGCCTCGCGGAACTCGCGCCGCGCATCCATGCGCCGGTAGGCCTCGACCTCGGCGGCCGCGCCGCGGCCGAAATCGCGGTCTCCGTGCTCGCGCAGGTGATCCAGGAACGCTACCGGCGCGCGCCCGATTGAATGAGGGCCGGGCGGTTACATCGGTCTTGGTCTTTCTGATATGTAATCTAAGGAGGAGTCATTATGAGAATGTCGCCCGCAAGATTTGCCTATGTCTGCCTGCTGCTGATGCCACTGCTGGCCGCGCCGGCCGCCGCGCACGGCCCCAACGCTCCACCGCACCAGACGCATTGCATGGGTGACCTGACGCTGGAGAGCGGCGAGGCGATCAAGGACTTCTGTATTTCCTACGTCACGCACGGCACGCTGAACGCGAACAAATCGAACGCGGTGCTGATGGTGACCGCGATCGGCGGCAACCACCACCGCATCGATTACCTGACCGGGCCGGGGCGCGCGCTTGACCCGGCGAAGTATTTCATCATCGCCACCGATGCCATCGGCAACGGCCTCAGCACCTCGCCCTCGAATAGCAAGGCGCAGCCGCGCATGCAGTTCCCGAAGTTCAATATGCGCGACATGGTCAACTCGCAGCAGCGGCTGGTCGCGGAGAAATTCGCCATCAATAAACTCGTCACCGTGACCGGTGCGTCGATGGGCGGCATGCAAGCGCTGCAGTGGGCGGTGAGCTACCCCGAGATGATGAGCAGCGTCGTGCCTATCGTTCCGCTCGGCCGCACTCCCGCGTGGAGCACCAGCGTGCTCGAAATGCTGCGCCAGAGCATCATGACCGACCCGAAATTCAACGGCGGCAATTATGCGGCCAACCAGCCGCCGGAGCAGGGCATGCGGCTGTGGTCAGGATGGCTCTCCGGACTGATCGTGCGCACGCCGGGCTACCAGGAAGCGCTGCTGCCCAACAACCTCGATGCGATTGCCGCGCTCAAGAAGGTGCAGGACGCGGGCTGGCGGCGCATGGATGCGGTGGACTGGATCTACCAGAGCTGGGCCTACGACCAGCACAACGTCGGCATGAGCCCCGGCTTCAATGGCGACTACCACCGCGCGCTGAAGTCGATCAAGGCGAAGACGCTGATCCTCGCCGGCACCGGCGACCTGCTCAACCCGGAGTACGACGCGAAGGAAGCGGCGCACTACATCACCGACGTGCGCTATGTCGCCATCAACAGCTCGCGCCCGATGGGACATCTCTCGGGCGCTGGTGCGACGGTGCCGGAGAACGAGTTGCAGAACGCCGAGATCGCGCGCTTTCTCGACGTGGTCACTGCAAGCGGAAAAAATATACAATAAATGCCTGAATATGAAAGACTCCGTGTACCCCTCTGGGGGGTATTAAAAAGAATTCTCCGTGCGAACCTTAAATCAAAGAGTAAAGTAGGTCGGCAACCCTTTGCCGACAATTACATAAAGCGATCATTATGACCGAGAGATTTGCAGGCAAGATTGCCATCGTAACCGGCGGCGGCGACGGCATCGGCGCCGCTACCGCCATGCGCCTCGTGAAGGAAGGCGCCACCGTAATTCTGGCCGACAAGGACGAGGCCAATGCGCAGGCCGTGTGCGCGCGGATCGTCGCGGCGGGCGGCAAAGCGGCCGCATGCCGGGTCGACATCCGCGTGCCGCGGGACATCGAGGCCATGCTCGCATTCACGGCCAGCCGCTTCGGGCCGGCGAGCATCCTGATCAACAATGCGGGGGTCGGGTCCCAGAAGCATTTTCTCGATACCCCGCTCGAAATGCTGGACACCATGCTGGAAGTGAACGTCAGGGGCACGTTCCTGTGCGCGCAGGCGGCGGCGCGCGAGATGGTCAAGCTCGGCGGCGGGGCGATCGTGAACGTTTCGTCGCACTCAGGCTTGCTCGGCAGCAGCGGGCGCGCGGCGTATGCGGCTTCCAAGGGCGGCATCATCGCCATGACGCGCGTCATGGCCGTGGATCTGGCGGAGTATGGCATCCGTGTGAACGCGATCGCGCCGGGCCCTATCGACACGCCGCGCATCCGCGCCCAGCACAACGAAGAGCGCCACGAAGCGTGGCTGCGCGCCGTGCCGCTCGCGCGCATCGGCGAGCCGGAAGAGGTGGCGGCGGTCGCCGCGTTCCTCGCCTCGGACGACGCGAGCTACGTCACCGGCCAGACCCTCGCGGTGGACGGCGGCTTCTCCGCCGCCGGGCTGCGGGTGAAGAACCTGGAGCCGCGCGCGTAGCAGCCTGTCGGGGACTATTCGATCTTGGCGCCGCTTTCCTTGACCAGCCTCGCGTACTTGTCGGAGTCCGACTTCAGGCGTTTGGCGAACTGCTCGGGCGACATCGGTATCGGGTCGAGTGTTTGCGCCTCGAGCTTCTCGGTCACGACGGGATCGGCAAGCGCCTTGATCAGCTCGGCATTGAGCCGGTTCACGATCGCTGCCGGCGTGCGCGCCGGGACGAACGCGCCCACCCACGCCGTGAACTCGTAGCCCGCTACACCCGACTCGATCATGGTCGGCACATTCGGGAACTGCTTGATGCGCTGATCCGAAGTCACGGCGACGGGCCGCACGCGGCCCGATTTGACGTGCGTTATCACGGCGCCGAGGTCCGCAAGCATGGCCTGGGTTTCACCACCGAGGACCGACAGCGCCGCCGGGGCGCCGCCCTTGTAGGTCAAGTTGGTCAACTTGACGCCGGTCATGGACATCAGCATCTGCATGCTCAGATGCATATAGCTGCCGTTGCCGGACGAGGCATAGTTGATCTGTCCGGGGCGGGCGCGGGCGAGTGCCAGCAGTTCCTTCACGTTCTTCACCGGCATCGACGGATGCACGACCAGCATGCCGACCTGGCGGCCCAGTGTCGTCACGCCGATGAAGTCGTTCAACGTGTCATACGGCAGCTTCTTGTAGAGATGCTGATTGGCGAGGTGGGTCGCCGAATGGATCATGATTGTGTAGCCGTCCGGCTCGCTCTTGGCCACGAGGTCCGCGCCGATCGTGCCGGAGGCGCCGCCGCGGTTGTCGATGATGAATTTCTGCTTGATGTTCTCCGAAACTTGCTGCAACACGATGCGCCCCACGACGTCGTTCGAGCCGCCCGGCGGCCACGGGATGATCGCCCGCACCGGTTTCGCGGGGTAGTTCTGCGCCCAAGCCGCTGGCGCGGCACAGATCAGGCAAGCCAGCGCTGCCAACACTAGTGGGCTGTAACGTATAAAAAGGAAGTAGTAGGTCGGCAATCCTTTGCCGACATTCGCGCTATCGAAATGACTGTTACAGCCTACCAGCCTGAGCATGAGTTGCATGGTTCCCCTCCCATTTGTTGTGACGTTGTAATGATAGCAAGACTAGCTTCTGGATCCGCAGCGCGTCAATGATTTTGAGACGCCGGATTGCATGGAATTACTGTCGAAGGATAGGGGGTTGGGATTGAGGTGGTTTCAGGCGGCTGTTGACGAGGGAATAAATGGGATCATACTTACCCCGTAAATCCGATTCTCCGTATATCCACTCTTTTTGGGACTCCCGATGAATATTTCAATGTACCAGGTGAGCGTGCCGCGCTTCGTCAATATCCTGACCAACCTGTCCGCCATCCTCGACAAGGCGCAGGCCCACGTTGACGCGAAGAAGATAACCCCCGAGGCTTTGACCACGTACCGGCTGTTTCCGAACATGTTCCCGATGGCGCGCCAGGTGCAGATCGCCTGCGATACGGCCAAGGGGGCGGTGGCGCGGCTGGCGGGGGTGGACATCCCGGTGAACGAGGACACCGAGCAGACGCTGGGCGAGCTGAAGGCGCGGATCGCCACGACCATCGCATTCGTCCAGTCGATCAAGCCCGCGCAGCTCGACGGGACCGAAGACAAGGACATCACGCTCAAGCGCGGCGAGAAGAGCACCACGTACAAGGGCATGCAATTCCTGCTCGGCCACGCGCTGCCGAACTTTTATTTCCATGTCACGACCGCATACAACACCCTGCGCCACAACGGCGTGGAGATCGGCAAGCGCGACTATCTCGGCACGCCGTAAGATAAACACCGATAAATCAAAGAGCTGTTTCGCACGGAGGACACGGAGGACACGGAGAAGAGCAGGGATTGAGGAATTACTGCCGTGTACCCGTCGAGCGGGTATTGAAAAGAAAACTCCGTGTGCTTCGTGCGAACCCTGCATTGTTATTTCCACATTCGCCTAAAGGAGGAGACATGAACCGGAAGCTGATGAGTAGCGTGCTCGGAGTATTGCTGTGCTTTTACGGGTTCGCGTTTGCGCAGGAGACTAAGTACCCGATCAAGCCCATCAGAATGGTGGTGGGTTACGCGCCTGGCGGCGGCAGCGACATCATGGCAAGGGTGATTGCCCCGCAAATTACCGAGGCGATGGGCCAGCAGGTCATCGTCGAAAACCGGCCGGGGGTGGCGCAGAATATCGCCGCGGAGTATGTCGCCAAAGCACCCAACGACGGGTATACGCTGTTCCTGAGTTCGGCGGCATTGGGCGTCAACGTGAGCCTTTATCCCAAGCTCAATTACGATCCGGTAAGAGACTTCGCGCCGGTGGCGGTTTTTGCGACCAGCGCGAATCTGTTGCTGGTGCATCCTTCATTGCCCGCCAGGAGCGTCAAGGAATTCATCGCGGTCGTAAAAAAGAATCCCGGCAAACTGAATTTTTCCTCATCCGGCAGCGGCAGTACACAACATCTTTCCGGGGAGATGCTCAAGCTCATGATCAAGGGGGACTTTACCCATATTCCTTACAAAGGCACGGGACCTTCGCTGATTGCTCTGGCGAGCGGGGAGGTTGATTTTTCATTCAGCAATATTCCCGCGGCACAGCCCTTGATGCATAAGATGAGAGCGCTCGGGATTACCAGTGAAAAGCGCTCGGCATTGCTGCCTGATCTGCCGACCATGGCGGAAGGCGGCCTGCCGGGTTTTGTCACTCAAACCTGGTATGGGGTATTGGCGCCGAGGGGAACCCCGGGCCCTGTGATCAACGCGTTGAATGCGGTCATCGTCAAGGCCGTGCAGAAGGAAGAGTTTCGCACGCGGCTGGCGCAAATGGGCGCCGATCCGATCGCGGAAACGCCGGAGTATTTTCGCAAGATGTTGCTTGAGGAAATCGAGCGCTGGAGCAAGGTGGTGAAGGCTTCCGGGATCAAACCCTAGCCTGCATGTTTCATGACTGCCACGGTTTTGGGGTTATGGGATCAAGCCGTGCGGGCGGGCGCCTGCTGCATGCGGGCTTGACTGTTTTTTTGAGTAATTGCGTGAGGTGTGACGACGCTCCCCCTTACCCCTGTTGTTTGTCTTTAGTGCTTTTCATTTCCGGAGTTTGTCGGATACAGGTCCGGCAAACTCCGGATTGACCACGTATTCGCGCTTCGGTGTGTCTCCGTCCAGCACGCACAGCAGGTTGC
>CAYIRZ010000215.1:0-5933 GCA_964365845.1 uncultured Streptomycetaceae bacterium | reverse complement strand
GGGTCGGAGTAGATTTTCAATGTGTGCCAGCACGCGGTGGAACTGCATGGCGTCAACGGCATCATGCTCGAATTCGGCATAGAGAAGTACCTGCGCGATGCGTCGCTGTTCCTGCACCGCGACGCGACCGTGGACATTTCCAGGTTCAAGATCGTGAAGGCGATGTTCCCGCAGACGGCGGGCGTCTACGCCGGGCCGGAGCCATGAACAACGGGCCGCAAGCGGTTCTTACTAAGAGGATCAAGGTCAAAACCCAAAGGCATTAGCCACAGAGAACACAGAGTTTTCTTTTCAATACCCCCTTGAGGGGTACACAGAGAGAACCAATAAATATCATCTAAAACAATTAAATACGAATCATGTCTTGTTATTTGTTTTTCCTCTGTGTTCTCTGTGTTCTCTGTGGCTTACGGTTTTTGATTTTCATCGGCGGCTAATTTATTTGATTCTATAGGGGACTCTAAAGGAGGCTGAATGGCAGATCGTAACGTCCAAGTCGCACTGGATCGCTTTACCTCGCGCATGCTCTCGCAGTATGTGTCACCGTGGGAGTTCGAGCAGCTGAAGAAGAAGATACAGACTTGGGACCAGTGGTGCGAGGAATGGTGCAAGGCGGCGCGCAAGCACGCCGGGATCGGGGACAAGGCTGCCGCGGCAGGGCATAAGATCACGGCGGGCACGGCGTACATCCGCGCGGCGCTTTACTATCACTGGGCCAGCTTTCTGTTCGTGCACGACCAGACGCAGTTCGTCGCGGCGATGGAAGCGATGGGCGAATGCTGGAAGAAGGCGGCGTCGCTGGTCGACCCCGTCATGGAACTGATGGAGATCCCGTTCGAGGGCGTGAAGATGCCGGCGTACTTGCGCAAGCCCGCGGGCGTGGCGAAACCGCCGATCGTGGTCCTCGTGCCAGGCGGCGACTCGACCAAGGAAGAGCTCTACGACTTCGGCGAGCACATCCTGAAGCGCGGGATCGCGGTACTCGCCTTTGACGGCCCCGGCCAGGGGCTGCTCAGCACGAAGGTCAAGTTGCGTCCCGACTTCGAAGTGCCGATCCGCGCCGTGACCGAGGTCGTCGCGGCGCGCAAGGACCTCGATCCGCAGCGCATGGCGATCGGCGGCATTTCCTACGGCGGGATTTTCGCGTGTCGTGCCGCGGCGTTCGACGAGCGCTACAAGGCGGTGGTGTCGGTGAGCAGCTGGTACACCCCGGCGGGACGCTTCCCGGGGATGGATCCGCTGTCGCAGACCGGCTTGAAGCAGTACATGGGCGAGAACGCCGAGCAGGTCCAGAACAGCATCACCATGGCGGACGTCGCCGCGCGCGTGAAGGTGCCGCTGCTGCAGATCTACGGCGGACTCGACAAAGCCTCTCCGCCGGAGCATGCCTACCGGGTGGAAAAGGAAGTGAAGGGGCCGGTCACCACGCTGGTGTTCGAGGATGGCGTGCACGTCTGCAACAATCTGCACCATATCGTCCGTCCGCTGATTGCCGACTGGCTATCGGATCATCTGCAATGATCCGATAAATGATAAGTAACATATTTTTCCTGTTGGTCATTTCGCCACTCGTCACGAATTCCGGGGGAAGACCATGACCGTCATGCTCGGCGAGCACGCCCTCGCGGGCGTGCTCGGCATGCGCGATGCGATCGACCTTATCGAGGAGGCGTCGCGTCACGAAGCCGCAGGCAGGACTTTGGTGTCGCCGCGCCTCAACACCGGCTTCGAGGGCGGCTGGATGCGCATGATGTTCGCCGCCGATTACGCCTCGGGTTATGGCGCGACCAAGGCTTTCCACATGATCCAGGGCGTGGGCGTGCGTTACGTCGTTTCGCTCTACCGTCTCGCCGATGGGGAATTGCTGGCGGTGCTCGACGGCCGCCTCATCACCGATCTGCGCACCGGCGCGGCAAGCGGCGTGGTGGCGCGGCATGTGCCGCTTGCGGGCCCCGTGTCGGTGGGACTGATCGGATCGGGGCATCAATCGCGCATGCAACTGGAAAGTCTGGCGGCGGTGTATCAGATGGGTTCGGCGGCAGTATTCAGCCCTACCCCGGCCCATCGCGAGGCTTTTGCGCGCGAGATGTCGGAGAAACTCGGCATTCCGGTGACGGCGGTGGGCACGGCGGCAGCGGCGGCGCGCGGCCGCGCAATCGTGGTGGCCGCGACCAGTTCCATGAGCAGCGAGCCGGTGCTGCGCGGCGAGTGGCTCGATGGCTGCCGGCTGTTGTGCGCGGTCGGCAGCACCCGTCCGCAGTCGGTGGAAGTGGACGCGCGTTGCTTTGGCGATGCGGCCCTGGTGGTCGTGGATACGCCGCGCGCGGCTGAAGAAGCGGGCGACCTGCAGCAGGCGGTGAAGAGCGGCCTCGTGCCGGCGGAGAAGCAGGCCACGCTGGCGCAGGTTGCCGCTGGTGTGGTTGTCCCGCCTGGCGAGGGGCTCGTTGCGTTCAAGTCGGTAGGCACGGCGCTGCAGGACCTCGCCCTGGCGGCGCGTTATTATGAACTGCTCGGCTCGCGCAGCGACCTGCCGGCGGCGCCTGACTTGGCCAGTCTGAAAAAACCCGTAACCAGAGGATAGCAAATGGCACAGAAAGCAAAAAAACCTAACCCGGCGAAAAAAACGAAGCGCGCCGCGCCATCGCAACGCGCGCGTGGCAAGGCCGGAGCAGCGCAGGATTTCGTGAGTCTGCAGGAGATCGTTCTGGCGGCGCGCCGCAAGCTGCCGCAGCACCTGTGGGACCATCTGTCGGGCGGGGCCGACTCCGAAACGACGCTCCTCAGGAACCGGCTCGCGCTCGACAGCCTGGCGCTACGCCAGCGCGTGCTGGTGGACGTGAGGCAGATCGACATTACCACGACCCTGCTGGGCCGGAAGCTCGCAAGCCCGGTATTCCTCGCGCCGGTCGGCGGATTCGTGGGTTTTGTGAATCCGGAGGAGGGCGCGTGCCCGGTTGCCCGCGCCGCCGTCGCGCATGGCACCACCGCTTTTATCAGCACCGCGGCCAAGCCCGGCCTCGAGGCGGCCGCGGCGGCGGTCAAGGAACCGCTCATTTTCCAGCTTTACGTCCGGGCGGACCGCAAGTGGGTGGAGGACATCCTCGACCGCGCGAAGGCGGCCGGTTATCGCGCGCTCTGCGTTTGCGTGGACCGCAACTACTACGGGCGCCGTGAGCGCGACATCATCGGCCGCGCCAACGTGCGCGAGGGTTTCGGCGACCCCAGCTACCAGATGGGCCTCACGTGGAGCGATCTCGTCTGGATGAAGGAGCACATGAAGCTGCCGCTCATCGTCAAGGGCATCGCCACCGCGGAGGACGCGCTGCTGTCGGTCGAGCACGGCGCCGATGTCGTCTACGTCTCGAATCACGGCGGGCGCCAGCTCGATCACGCCCAGGGCACTATCGAAGTGCTGCCGGAAGTGGTGGCGGCGGTGGACGGCCGGGCCGAGATCCTGTGGGACGGCGGCGTGCTGCGCGGCACCGACGTCGTGAAGGCGATCAGCCTCGGTGCGCGCGCCGTCGGCGTGGGCAAGATGCTCGGCTGGGCGCTCGCGGCGGGCGGCGAGGCGGGCTTGAAGCGCATGCTTGAACTGATGGACCTCGAGATTCGCACGGCGATGGGATTGATGGGGGTCACTTCGCTGGCGCAGCTCAACCCGTCCTGGGTGCGCCCCGCGCAGCCGGTGCGCCCCGCAAGCCAGACCAACGGCTATCCGTGGTTTGAAGGGATGAAGGGTGAATGATGAACGATGAATGATGAATGATGAGGGATGGGACTACCAATCACCAATCACCAATCACCAGTCACCAGTCACGAGGCACTATTCATAATGACCAACAATCCGTTGAAATTCGATCCGCGCCTCAATGCCATCCTGGCGCAGGAATATCCGCGTTTTTCCGAAGCCGAATACGCGCGGCGGCACAAGCTGCTGGGCGAAGTGATGGCCAAAGCCGGCGTCGACCACCTGCTGATCGTGACCGACCACCGCACCGGCAACGCCCCGCAATGGGTCACCGGCTGGCCCGGCACGGCCGAGGCCTATGTCATTTTCAAGCCGGGCGAGAAAATGGTCATGCACATGGAGTGGTACAACCACTTCCCGCTCGGCAAAAAAATAGCGCATACGACCGACGTGCGCTGGGGCGAGCACAAGGGCCTGGCCAAGACCATAGAGGAGTTGAAGCGCCGCGGTGCCAAACGCGTCGGCATCATGGGGCCGCTGGTGGTTTCCAAATACCGCCAGTTGGAAGAGCATTTCCAGATGGTTGGGCTCGATGCGGACTACGTGAAGCTGCGCATGATCAAGTCCGAAGAGGAAATCGACTGGCTCAGGATCGGCGCGGCGTTCAGCGATGCCGGCTTCGCCGCGCTGCTAGCCGGCACGCGCCCCGGCCTCACCGAGCGTGAACTCGGCAACATGGTCGAGCGCGCCTATGTCGGGCACGGCGGCACGACCATGATCCATTACATCGGCGTCACGTCCATGGCCAACCCGCACATTTTCGTGCCGCCGCAGCACCATTCGCCGCGCAAAGTGCAGAAAGGCGATGTCGTGTTCTGCGAACTCTCCAGTTTCTTCTGGGACTATCCGGGGCAGGTGTTGCGCACCTTTACCGTCGATGCCGATCCCACGCCGCTGTATCGCGATCTGCACGCGACGGCGGAGGCAGCGTTCGACGCCGTCACCAAAGTGGTGCGCCACGGCACGACCATGCAGGAAATCATCGAAGCCGCGGGCGTGATCGAAAAAAGTGGCTTCACGGTGTGCGACGATTTGATGCACGGCTTCGGCGGCGGTTACTGGCCGCCGGTGCTGGGCGCGAAAAGCCGCCCGGCCGGACCGCTGCCGGACATGACGCTGGCGGAAAACATGACGGTGGTGGTGCAGCCCAACGTCATTACCAGGGAGCACACGGCGGGCGTGCAGGTGGGCGAGCTGATCCGGGTCACCAAAACCGGTTTTGAGAAGCTGCACGATACGCCGCGGGGGCTGTTTCGAGTCGGTTGAAGCTGGATTACAATGGGAGCATGGAGTTGCTGAAGGAGGGAAGCGTGAGTGATAAAGCGGTAGAATGCCAACGGTAAAGGGCCTCGTTGGCCCTTATCGGTTTTTCTTCTACAGCTTTGACTGCGCGGAGCCGAAACATATGCATGTGCGTCGCGAACGCATGACCTGCAAGTTCTGGCTTGATCCCATCGCCCTCGCAGGTAACGACGGATTTTCGGCGCATGAACTGAATCGGATTCGCGTATTAATTGTGGAAAATCGGGAAGCGATTGTGGAGGCTTGGAATGAGCATTGCGGTAAATAGCGACCCTCGTATCGTTCGCGTCGAGATAACGGACGAGGCGATAACCGCGACTTTAGCGGACGGACGGACTGTCAGCGTGCCGCTCGCATGGTCATGGCGACTGTCGGAAGCAACTGTAAATCAGCGTCAGAACTTCGAGATCATTGGTACCGGCCAAGGAGTCCACTGGCCCGACGTTGATGAAGACATCAGTGCCGCAGGCATGCTCTCGGGCACGCCAGCACCACGGCCAAGAGCGGTTGCCTGACGGATCGAGTTGTAGACTGGGTTAGCGAAGCGTCGCTCTTCACGGGCCGGGGGTTTTTCCGGGCGGGGTGAATCCCCCAAAAAAAGCATGAACGCGAAGGATTCTTTTCAATTCTCAATAATTCCAAAATCGAATTCCACAAAACAGAAAGAGGAGCGCATGAACCTGCTCGAAGGCAAGACAGTCGCAATGACTGGCGGCGGCGGGGGGCTGGGACGCTGTTACGGCCTCGCCATGGCAAAAGCCGGCGCGGCCGTTGCCGTATCGGATATCAACCTCGGCGCGGCGCGGGCGACGGCGGACGCCATCGTCAAGGCCGGCGGCCGGGCGATCGCGGTCCAGGCGGATGTCACCCAGGCGGCGGCGTT
>CAYIRZ010000214.1:0-5974 GCA_964365845.1 uncultured Streptomycetaceae bacterium | reverse complement strand
ATGCGCTTCGAGACCTCGATGCACTTGGCGTAGCGTTTGGTGTCGATCTGATATTGCGTAGTATTCATGGTCCGTCTCCTTTCGGTATCGTTGAATCGGAAGTCCCGGCTGGAGGATACCGGTCCGTCGCGGCGTTCTAAGTGAAATTCCTGCTCTCGCTTGCGGTCGATCTCGGCGGCGCGGAAAGCCGCGCTAGCCAGCCGCGGAACCCGGCCACCAGCGTGGCAACCGCCCGCGACATCAGCCGGTGATCGCTCGCTTTCGCCATGCGTTGATGGAGACGCTCGATCCACTTCACAACCTCCTCGGGCAGCGGCGCGATGGTATCGAGCGCCATCCGGCGTAGCACACGCCCACCCTGATTGGAGGCAAACCACGCGCTCGCGGTGGAGACCTTGCAGCGACCGTCCTTGAAGTCCGCGACCCAAGCCATGCCGTCGCGCATATAGATTGCGATCTCGTGCTGCTCGCCTAATCGCAGCAGGTTACCACGGAGGGGGCTTGCACCGCTCTGTTCCTGGTTTGTGTTCATGACTGCTCCTTGTCCTGGTTGTCCGTCTCGCCGCGCTGTTGCGGCGCCTACGGTTCACATTGTCGGGAGCGCCGCGCCGCGCGTCATGAGACCGGTGTCCCGAACAGCACGAAAATGTGCCGCTGCGGGCCGGAAAACCCGGGACTGTAGCCCCAGAGGAGGTGTTACGGGATTTTTTTGCCGAAACCGGCGTCGCGGGCGAGAACGATCGTCTGCGAGCGGTTCTCGACCTCGAGCTTGGCGAAGATGCTGGTGATGTGGTTGCGCACGGTCTTCTCGCTCAATGCGAGCCGCGCCGCTATCTGCGCGTTGTCCAGCCCTTGCGCAATCAGTTCCACGAGTTCCAGTTCGCGGGGAGTCAGCCCAGCGAACGCTTTGCCCCCCGCCGTCGCTGTCGGCAGAAACATGCGCACCTCCTCCAACCAGTGTCGCCACGCCGGTTCGTGTTCGAGCAGAATGTGGTTGCGGCTATCGAGTGGGACGAAGCGCGCTCCGGGAATGAGGCTCGCGAGCAAACGGCCTTCGTCAAACGGTACTCGCGCGTCATGGCTTGAGTGCAGCACCAGCGTCGGGCAGGATATCCTGGGCGCAAGGGCGGTGACGTCGATCTGGTTGAACACCCGGACGAACTGGGCCGCGTTCTGCGGTGAGGTCGACACGCGCTCCAGTTCGTTGAACCAGTGATGCTGCTCGGGCGTGCCATCGGGGATGAACTGCGTGGTGAAGAACTGCCGGAACGCGGGATTTTCCTTGCCCCAGCCCAGCTCGGCGAGATCGGCCATCATCTCTGCTTCCTTGTGCTGCCGAGGCGTGATGTTGCGCTTGAGCCAGCCACGAGCATAAGCGCCGTGCAAGATGAGGTGACTGACCCGCTCGGGATGGCGCACCGCGTAGGTAATCGCGATTGACGCGCCTTGCGAGATGCCGAGCAGCGGAAAGCGCGCGATGCCGACCGCGTCTACGACAGTCTCTAGATCGCGCACCCACGCCTCGAACGACAACTCCGGAGCGTCCCAGTCCGAGAGTCCGCAACCGCGCTCGTCATAGCGCACCAGCATATGATCATGTGAAAGTTCGGCCAGCCAATGGCGCCACACCGGGCTGCCCCAGTCAAATTCAAGATGGCTCAGCCAATTGGATACCTTGACGAGCGGCGGCCCATTGCCCGTCGTGGCGTACGCGACTCGTACGCCCTCTCCCGTGGTGCAAAACCGGATCTGTTGTTGCATCGATGGCTTCCTGCGCCTGCATTCCGCGCCGCTGCGCGAGCAAGAGAACGGTTAATCCACAACGAATACCTTGGCTCCTTGCGCCGAGGACAAGCGGTGCGAACTCGCGTCGTCCGCAACCTGGAAGCTTTCACCCGCCGCAAGCCTGACTGTGCTTCCATCGCCTAATTCGACTACGACCTCGCCTTCCAAAACGAGCATCACATGACCCCGGGGGCACCAGTGGTCCTGCAGGAAACCGGGTGAATATTCGACCATCCTCGCCCTCAGATTGCCGGCCTCGACCGTACGCCATGACGCTGATCCTGTCTCTCCTGGATATTGCACCGGCGCAACGTTGCGCCAAATGGTGGTGATGAAAGGAACATCTTGAATTTTCATGGTGCGGGCACCTTGCCTATGGGATTTACCTTCTTGAGTTCGTTCGGCTCCCACGGGTTGAGCATTTCAACGTCGTTCTCGACGTTTTTTTCGATCGGCATGACGCGGATCTTGCGGGAAAATGAACTGGGGAGGGAAGCGTGGAGTTTCATCGTGGCAAAGCTCCTGTCGGACGACACTTGTTCATCTGCTGGCCCTCATCCGGATAACACGCAGGCCTTGTATCTTACCTCTATTGGCATGAGATGGTTGAGTGGCGCGGAATGCATCGATATCGATTCGACCGGGCCGCGCCTCTACCTGCTTGCGCGGATGATCATGGACGTGTCTCAAGGCAGGACCGTTAGACACGGGAAACTTGCCGGGGCATCCGCGGCACCAGGAGGTGCCGGTCGGTGCCGCGCCTAAGCGGGCAGCACCGTCGTGCGCAAGACGCCCAGCGTGCTGCGCAGAAACTGACGGGCCTCCCGTATCGAAGGAAAGCGCAGCAGTGTTCCGGAATTATCCCGGATCCTGACCACACGCAGTTCACTATCCAGAACCAGCCTGGCAACCGTCAGATCCCAGCCGAGCGGCACGATGCACCAGCTGGTCTTGTCCTGCACGGCAAGCTCGTGTGCTTCCGCCAAAGTCAGCGTGTCCAGAACAACATGCTGATCGCCCGATCGACGTTCATTTTTTTGCAGCGGCATGTTGATATCCCCTAAAAAAGCAGTGAATGGACTCTGCAGTCAAACGGCAGTCTTTTGCCGACAAATTTTCCTGATGGGAATCGTGCAATTGGCGTGCCAAGCGCTGATGCCATGGCACGTTAATTTATAACCAATTGTTTTAATTAATATTTTTACATACACTCGCCTTCGTTCTGTAACAGCCGACACTCACTATCCGGCCAAGGCGGCGGGACATGACGAAAAGCCGACGATCAGATGCGGGAATTTTCGACGGTCACGCGAGACCTAGGAGTTTGTCGGACTTAGCCCCGACCAACTCCTAAAATGAAAAAAATAAAAAACGCCCGTCGTAACGGGCGTTTTTTGTTGCGTCACTTACTATGCCGGCGGCGGCGCCGTCTGCTTCATCGATTCGCGGGATTCCATGCTCCGCCACAGCCGCGTCAGGCCCGGATATTTGTCCTGCGGGAAAAACTGCGGCGCACGCAACGTGATAAAGCCAAGGTGGCAGGCGATGGCGATATCGGCAAGCGTTATCGCATCGCCCACGCACCAGGTACGGTTGCCCAGCATGTCTTCGAGCGCGGCGCAGCCGGCGCCGACTTTGCCGCGTTGCCGGTCGAGCCAGGCCTGGCTGCGTTTCGCCTCGTCGTGGAAGCGCATTTCATACAGGCTTGCGCTGACCGCCTCCATGATGCCGTCGGCCAGCGCCTCCCACTGCCTGACTTCGAGGCGCCGCTCGGGGTCCGCCGGGATGAAACGCGGGATCGGAAACTGGTTGTCCACATAATCGGCGATCAGCGGCGAACTGATCACCACGCGCCCGTCATCGAGCTTGAGCGCGGGCACCTTGCCGACCGGATTGGTCTTTTTAAGATCATTCGCTTCCCAGAGGTTGATCATTTCAACCTCGTGCGCGACGTTTTTTTCGATCAGCATGACGCGGATCTTGCGGGCAAAGGAGCTGGCGAGAGAAGCGTAGAGTTTCATTCTGACTTGGCCGGAACAAACGTCACTTGCATGGCGCTCTTTTCGCCTCGTTTTTCATTTTAGGAGCTTGTCGGACTTAAGTCCGACAAGCTCCCAGGCCGACAATACCGTCGATCTCAAGACCCAGTTTACGCGCTGCGTTTGCCGAATTGGCGGCGATTTCGACCAGACCCAGGCTGTTTGCGTGCCAGAATGTTTCGCCTGCCGCAACCTCCGAGAACACCCGCGCATAGCCGATCCAGCGACCGTTGACGACTATGCGCGCATCACGCGACATGCCGTCCGCGCACAGCCCCGTAAACGCGTTACCGTAGTGGTCGATATAAATGATCTCGGCGAGGTCGTTTGCGCCGAACTCGACATCGAGCCGCGGTTTCTTTTGCAATTGCGCCGCGTGCAGTTTGCCGCCCGCGATGCGCCCCGCCACCGGCGCGAACAGATCGCGGCCATGAAATGAGGCAGAGAGCTTTTCCGGTATCCAGGTAATCGGAAAAATTTGCGCGCTCTTTGCGCGCGCCGCGGCGACTGAAATGAGCCCGTTGTCGGGTCCGACGAACCATCTGTCGTCAACGCGCACCATCACTGGCGCCCGCGTGCCGCCCACGCCCGGATCGACGACCGCGAAGATCACGCTTTCCGGCGGCAGTTGATTCGCCAGCGCCGCCAGCAAATGCGCGCTGGCCTTGACGTTGAATGCCGGTGCCTCGTGCAGCAGGTCGATGACTGACGCGTCCGGCGCGCACTGATGCAACACCGACTTGACCTGGCCGACATACAAGTCAGCGCAACCAAAGTCGGTAAAGAGGTATACCGCCATCGACTATACGGCTTCCTGCCGTCCCGGAAATTCCGGCGCATCGACGCTGGCCACATACTGGCGGTAAAGCGCGGTGATGCGCGCGAGTACCAGATCCTTGCCGAGCATGCTGCTCGCGCGCACCGCTTCCTCGAACACCTCGGGCGTGAGCAACTGCAGCGCGACAGCCGATACCGGCGCGTAGCTCAGATGCCATGGCTCGGGGTAGAAGCCGCCATGGTAAGTGCGATAGGGGCGATAGAAACCGAATTGTGCCACGTTCTCGTCCAGCCACTGGTGCAGCCGGTGGAACACACCGCCGGGCGCGGTCTCCTCGGGCAGCAGGCACACGCGATAGCCCTCCGGCAATGCGGCGCGGTCAATAACGTCGATTTCCGTGCCCCAGTGGTGGCGGCTGCCGCCCGGCACCGCGCTCCAGCACACGATGGCGTCGATCAGTTCCGCTTCACTCAGCTTCGCATGTTCCATGATCCCACCGCGCGCGTCGTAGAGTGGCCGCTCGCCGAGGAATTTCTTGTCCCAGATGCTCTGCTGCGAAGCGAAATCCCGGAATGAACTCACGATCTCGATGGCGATGCCCTCGCGCGCCGCGGCGTCCTTCATGGCGAGAAACGGCTCCAGAGTGTCCCGCTGCAGGGCCGCGCCAAGATCGTCCCGCTGCACGACGTGAGTGCGCGCGCGACCGGTAAGTTCCAGTTCGTTCAGCATAGGCAGATTCTAAACCCTCGAGCCGCCAGTACGCCAAAGCAAAAAAAGCCGGCACAAGGCCGGCTTTTTACGGAAACGCTGCGGTCTAAGCGGCAGCCGCGGACGCTTCTTTTTCTTTTTTGGCGCCTTTCCTGGTTTCCTTCACTTCGGTTTCTTCTTTTTGCTCCGGACGGTCCAGCAGTTCGACCAGTGCCATCGGGGCATTGTCGCCCTTGCGGAAACCGAATTTGAGAATGCGCAGGTAGCCGCCGTTGCGCTTGGCGTAGCGCGGTCCGATCTCGTCGAAGAGCTTGACCACGATGTCGCGGTCGCGCAGACGGTCGAACGCGAGCCGGCGGTTGGCGAGCGAGGGCTTTTTGCCGAGCGTGATGATCGGCTCGATGACGCGGCGCAGTTCTTTTGCCTTGGGCAGCGTGGTCTTGATGACCTCGTGCTTGAGCAGAGAATTGGTCATGTTCCGCAGCATCGCCAGGCGATGGCTGCTGGTGCGATTGAGTTTTCTTAATCCGTGACGGTGACGCATGGTTTTTCCTTAACGAGGAATGATGAATGATGAATGATGAACGAACGACCCGCTTGCCTTCCCATTCATCATTCCGTATTCCGCGTTCATCATTGTCTTTAGACCTTCTCCAGGCCTGCA
>CAYIRZ010000213.1:0-6068 GCA_964365845.1 uncultured Streptomycetaceae bacterium | reverse complement strand
GCTTCCTCTCTCCCTCCGGGAGAGAGGTCAGGAGTGAGGGCCGGGCGGTTACATTGGTCTTGGTCTTTTTGAGATGAGCTCTAAATGACTGCCCTGCAAAATATCAAGACGCGCATCAAGCAGTTGCGCGAAGACATCGACCGGCATAATTATCAGTATTACGCGCTCGACCGGCCGCTGATTTCCGACGCGGAATACGACCGGCTGTTCCGCGAGCTGCAGGAACTCGAGGCGCGCTATCCGGAACTCGTCACCCCCGATTCTCCGACCCAGCGCATCGGCACCACGCCGCTTTCCGAGTTCGCCGAAATCAAGCACCGCTTGCCGATGCTGTCTCTCAACAATGCTTTTGACGAAGATGAAGTCGTGGCATTCGACCGGCGCGTGCGCGAAGCGCTCGATGCCGGGGAAATCGAATATGCGATGGAACCCAAGTTCGATGGTCTTGCGATCAGCCTCGCTTACGAGCGCGGGGCGCTGGTTCACGGCGCGACCCGGGGCGATGGGTACACCGGCGAAGACGTTACCGCCAACCTGCGCACGGTGAAGGCGATTCCGCTCAGACTTGGGGGAGCGCATCCTCCGGCACTGCTGGAAGTGCGGGGCGAAGTGCTGATGCTGAAAGCGGATTTCGAGCAGCTTAACCGGGCGCAGCGTGACAAAGGGGAAAAAGAGTTCGTCAATCCGCGCAATGCTGCGGCGGGTTCTCTGAGGCAACTCGACTCGCGCATCACGGCAACGCGCCGGCTTACCTTCTTTGCCTATGGCTTGGGGGCTGCCGCAGGGGTGCCGGCGTTCGAAAAACACAGCGAATTGCTCGATTATCTGGCCGAACGCCATTTTCCGGTGGCCAGGGAACGCAGGGTCGCCAAGGGCGTGAACGGACTGCTGGACTGCTATCGGGTGATAGGCGACAGGAGGCCGCGGCTGCCGTATGACATCGACGGCGTGGTCTACAAGGTGAACGATCTCGCGGCACAGCAAAAGCTGGGCTTCGTGTCGCGGGCGCCGCGTTTTGCCATTGCCCACAAGTTTCCCGCAGAAGAGGCGGCAAGCGAAATTGTCGCGATCGACGTGCAGGTCGGCAGGACCGGGGCACTGACGCCGGTGGCGCGGCTGAAACCGGTGTTCGTTGGCGGCGTCACCGTGACCAACGCGACGCTGCATAACGAGGATGAAGTAAGGCGAAAAGATGTTTGGTGCGGGGATGTCGTTGCCGTGCGACGTGCGGGTGATGTCATACCAGAGGTTGTTAAAGTTCTTAAGAAAGGACAAAGAACTCCTGCAGATCGATTCGAGATGCCTTCCAGATGCCCCGAGTGCGATTCCATGGTGGAAAGGGTTGAAGGGGAGGCGGCTTCCAGGTGCACCGGTGGGCTTGTTTGTCCTGCTCAAAGAAAGCAGGCCATTCTTCATTTCGCTCAACGAAGGGCAATGGATATTGACGGGCTTGGAGAGGCGCTTGTTTCGTATCTTGTTGATAATTCAATAATAAAAACTCCGGCAGAGATATATGAATTGGAGAATTTTGGGTCTGCATGGCTAATTCGCACAAGGCCCAATGAAGTATTTAAGGAGGTCTTCGCGAAAAAACGTGGAGAGACCTATAAGCGCCTTCGGGGTTATTTGGAAGAACTGGGATATGCAGAAGAAATTCAAATTAAAGAGCTTTCCGAGATCATCAGAAATCATCCTGAAGCGTTGTCATGTTTCAAGCTTCTGAGCCTTACTGCATTCGACGGTTATGCCGAGACCTCTGCGCAGAACCTATTGGATGCCATCAAGAAAGGTAAAAAAACTACGTTGCCAAGGTTTGTTTTTGCATTGGGAATTCGTCATGTGGGAGAGGAGATTGCTAAAATTCTGGCGCGTGACTATAAGGATTTCAATGCAATAAAAAACGAAATCTGGTTAGATCTGATAGAAAAGAAAAGGCAGGTTAAAAAAGAAAACGATAAGCGAAAGAGAAGGGGCGAAGATCTTGTTGAAGAGCCACTGAGAGGAATTGGCGAAGAAATAATGTTTAGCCTTCATTCATTCTTTAATGAACCCCATAATCGCAGTGTTATTGACGAGCTGATACGAGCTGGAGTTGATTGGACCCAAGAAAATCATAGCGCCAGTTCAATTTCTAAGGAGCTATCCGGAAAAACTTTTGTGCTTACGGGATCGTTAGTCTCCATGAGTAGAGAGCAAGCCAAAGCTAAAATTGAAGCCATGGGTGGTAAAGTAAGCGGAAGTGTCTCGCAGAGTACGGATTTTGTGGTTGCCGGCTCGGAGCCGGGAAGTAAGCTGGCTAAGGCGGAAGAATTAGGTATCAAGGTGCTCAACGAGGATAGCTTCATAAGTCTATTCGGTTTGGTCAAGCGAGAAAAAGAATGACAAAAATTACCAAAGCGGTGTTCCCGGTAGCCGGCATGGGCACGCGTTTCCTGCCGGCGACCAAGGCGAGCCCCAAGGAGATGATGCCGATCGTCGACAAGCCGCTGATTCAGTATGCGGTGGAAGAGGCGGTGGCGGCCGGTGTTACGGAACTGATTTTCGTCACGGGGCGGGGCAAGCGTGTCATCGAAGACCATTTCGACAAGGCTTACGAACTCGAAGCCGAACTCGAACAGCATGGAAGCAAGAAGCTGCTGGAAATGGTGCGGAACATCATTCCCACCAGCGTGTCCTGCACCTACGTGCGGCAGTCGGAGGCGCTGGGTCTGGGGCACGCCATCCTTTGTGCGCGGCAGGTTGTCGGCGACAATCCGTTTGCCGTGGTGCTCGCCGACGACCTGATCGACGGCAAGCCGGGCGTGCTGGCTCAGATGGTGAAAGTTTTCCAGCGCCATTCGTGCTCGATCATCGGCGTGGAAAACGTGGTACGGAATGAAACGCGGCAATATGGCATCGTGAAGGTCGGCGCGCGCTCCCGATCACCGCATCGTATCGGCGGTATTGTTGAAAAGCCCGCGCCGGCAGCCGCACCTTCCACGCTGGGCGTGGTAGGGCGTTACATTCTGATGCCTCGCATATTTCATCATCTGCAACGCGTCAAGCCGGGAGCCGGTGGCGAGATCCAGCTTACCGACGGTATTGCGCGGCTGCTGGCACAGGAGACGGTGCTGGCGTACGAGTTCAAAGGCGTGCGGTATGATTGCGGCAGCAAGCTGGGTTATCTCAAAGCCAATCTTGCCTTCGCGCTCAAGCATCCAGAAGTCGGGATAGAATTTCGCAACTATCTGAAGAAAATGGGATATTGTGTTCCCAAGTGAATTTATTCATCTGTGTATTATAATGTTCTAATACACAAAAGAAGGGGAACCGGCCATGGCAAACAAGTTGATGATCGTGATGGTGAATACCGATCCCAGGAATCCGGCCGAACTGGGCGCGCCGTTTTTTCAGGCGACGGTGGCGGCGGCGATGGATTATGAAGTGGAAGTCATCCTGACCGCGCGCGCCGGGGAACTGGCGATAAAAGGCGTGGCGGAAAAACTGTTCGTCAAGGAAGGTTCGCCGAAAAGCGTCTACGATTTCATCAAGGACGCGCATGAGGCCGGCGTACATTTCAAGGTCTGCACGCCGACGCTCGATCTGTGGGGCAACGACCTGATTCCGGAAATCGAGGAAACCGTCGGCGGCGCTTACGTGATCCAGCAGGCCATGGAAGACGACGTCGTCACCTTCACCTATTGAGCATTCCTCCGGACAAAGCGTGGCAGATACTCGGCACGGCGGATCAGATCTGTTCCGCCGCCGCCGTATCTGAAGCCGTACAGCGTCTCGCCCGCGAAATTTCCGCCGGATTGCAGGAGCGTAATCCATTGGTTTTGGGCATCATGCGCGGCAGCGTGATGTTCGCGGGACAACTCCTGCCTCAACTCAGATTCCCGCTCGAATTCGATTATCTGGACGTCACGCGCTACGGTGATGCGACGCGCGGCGGCACGATTTCCTGGAAAGTCGGTCCCGCCGCTTCAGTGTCGGGGCGAACGGTGCTGGTGCTCGATGATATACTCGACGAAGGTCATACGCTGGCGGCCATACGCGACAAATTATTGTCTGCCGGAGCACAGCAGGTCTACAGCGCCGTTTTTGCGGAGAAGGAGACGGGCCGCGACAAGCCCATCAATGCCGATTTTGTCGGCGTCAGACTTCCCAACCGTTATGTATTCGGGTTTGGCATGGACGTGATGGGTGCCTGGCGCAATCTGCCCGCCATTTACGCGCTCAAAGAACGTGAGGAGTGAGGCGTAAGGGGTGAGGAGTAAGGCGAAAATTCGCTCATGTTAGCCATCATCGGCGGCAGCGGCCTGACGCAGCTCGCTAACCTGGAAGTCACGCACCGGCAGGTGGTGCGCACGCCTTATGGCGAGCCATCGGGTGCGCTCACTTTCGGCAGGATCCAGGGCCGCGAGGTGATTTTCCTCGCGCGTCACGGCGACGAGCACACGATCCCGCCGCACGAGGTCAACTATTGCGCCAACATCTGGGCGCTGCATTCGCAGCAGGTCAGGGATGTGGTGGCAGTGGCTTCGGTCGGCGGTATACGCGCCGATCTTGCCCCCGGCACGCTGGCCGTTCCCGACCAGATCATCGATTACACCCACGGCCGGAAATTCACTTTTTTCGGTGCTGCTGACGGCAGCGTAACCCACATCGATTTTACCCATCCTTATTGCGAGAAGTTGCGGCAGCGCCTGGTCCGGGCGGCGGAATTTGCCGGTGAAACCATGGTGCAGGGTGGGACCTACGCCGCGACCCAGGGACCGCGGCTGGAAACCGCCGCCGAAATCAACCGTCTGGAACGCGACGGCGCCGACATGGTCGGCATGACCGGCATGCCGGAAGCCGCGCTAGCGCGCGAGATGGGGCTGAGCTACGCAGCGATTGCCGTGGTCGTCAACCATGCCGCCGGCCGCGGCAGCAGCCAGCACGGCGTCAGTTTTGAGGACATCAGCGCCGTATCGCAGCAGGCGATGGCGCGCGTGCGCAACATCCTTGAAAAACTGGTGGTCATCGATGGCGATTAGCTCCGTGCTCAGAATGGGCGATCCGCGCCTGCTGGAGCCGTCGCAGCCGGTGGAAAAATTCGACACGCCGGATTTGCATGCGCTGATTGCCGACATGCGGGACACGATGCAGGCGCTCGATGGCGCCGGGCTCGCCGCGCCACAGATCGGCGTCTGGCTCCAGGTCGTGATCTTCGGTATCGAGCACAACCCGCGCTATCCCGACGCGGAAACGGTGCCGCAAACCGTCTTGATCAATCCGGCACTGGCGGCGATCGACGAGGAGTTGGAAGAAGGCTGGGAAGGTTGCCTCTCGGTTCCGGGCATGCGCGGACTGGTGCCGCGCTACAGGAGTCTGAGCTATCGCGGCTTCGACCAGTACGGCGGGGCCATAGACCGCACGGTGAGCGGCTTTCATGCCCGCGTGGTGCAGCACGAATGCGATCACCTGGCGGGCATCCTCTACCCGATGCGCATTCGCGACTTGCGCAACTTCGGCTTTACCGAGGAATTGTTTCCGGACGAGGACATTGCCGACGATTGAGAGGGCTGTTTTGAGGAAGTTAAATAACTTCTTGATTTAAATCAATAATTTAAATCAGGTCCGCAACTGTTCCAGCAGATCGCTCTCGAGCCTGACCACTTTCTTGGTGTCGCGCAGCACCGCACCCGAGATCAGGAACACGTCCTCGGCGCGCGATCCCAGGGTATTGATTTTTGCAGTGTGCAGATTGATATCATAGGCCGCGAGCACGCGCGCCACCCGCGACAACAGTCCCGGCCGGTCGCCGGCGATAACGAACAATACGTGGTAGGTTCCTTTATCGTCCGGCTGGATGTTGACCTCCGGCGTTATCGGGAAGTGGCGCAATTGTCGGCTCAGGCGCGGCTTGGTGAGCGGCGGCAACGGTTTCTGATGCAGCAGGCGCTCGCCCAGTTCGTATTCGATATAGCTGCTCAGAGCGCGGTATTGCGGCCGTTTGCTGTTGGGGTCGTGCACTTGGAAGCTGTCGAGCGCGTAGCCGTGATGCGTGGTGTAGATCTTGGCTTCGTGGATGTCATAGCTGA
>CAYIRZ010000212.1:0-6071 GCA_964365845.1 uncultured Streptomycetaceae bacterium | reverse complement strand
GTGGCACAATAGCAAAAAATTCTTGACAGCGCGGCGCCGTAACGACAATCTTCGGTCTGGTTCCAGCTTGTGGAACCCTGCGTCAGCGCCGTTTCAGAGAGGAGAACCGATGTTCAAGAACATCCTGATACCGACTGATGGTTCCGAGCAGTCCCAGCGTGCGGTTCGCACCGGTGTCGAGCTCGCCAGGCTGCATCAGGCAAGAATCACCGGCATCCACGTCATTCCCGATTATCATCTGTTGATTGCATACGAGGGCGCTTTCGATCCGGTGACCGAAGAGCGCATCGAGGAAGAAGCCAAAGCGCGGGCCGAGGGTTATCTTGCGTTCATCAGGAAAGTCGCGGATGAAGCTGGTATTGCATGCGATACGGTTTGTGAAACCAGCGATCATCCTTATGACGCGATTCTCAAGACCGCCGATGCGAAAGGCTGTGATCTGATTTTAATGACGTCCCATGGCCGCAAAGGACTCGCCGCAGTGTTGCTGGGCAGCGAGACGCGTAAAGTGCTGACGCACACCAAAGTGCCGGTGTTGGTCGTGCGCTAGCAGCCTGTCGAGTTAGTTTTTCTATATCGACAGCTTATGAAATTTATATTGCATAGCAGCAGTAAACGCTTGCATGGGGGTTTCTAATTTGGCATAATTCGAACTGTGTTGGGTGCTCTTACGAGTACCGGCATATCCTCCAAAACCTCCTCCTTTGGTGGAACTTTAGCGCAACCCCACGGGGCTGCGCTTTTTTTTACCCATTACCCGCATCAGTCCGTATCCGCCTTATCTGACTTTTGATGCCTTGCCAGTAACGCCAGCTTGCAATTTGCTGCAATGCAATATATATGATCGGATGTTATCGGGTGGCTGCAAAATACTCAAGTATGACGAAGTGTTCGGAGTAGCCGGCGCAATGCCGAGCGCTACGCATAGGCGGGATTGATGGGCGCCATCAAATAATCCCCAAACGATCGAATCGCTGTGCGAAGCTGTTTACAATGCATTTGAGAAATTGTTTCGGTTCCGCGGCTTGATTCGGGAATATTGACTCCGGTCAAGGCTCATAGGTGATCCCCTGTAATAGATTAGGCGCAATCTGCATTGCGCTGTGCGGCACATGCCAACGCTTTTCAAAACAGGTCGATAATGAAAATCCACGAATATCAAGCGAAAGAAATATTGCGGAAGTATGGTGTTGCGACACCGCGCGGCATTCCCTGTTTTACTGTCGAAGAGGCCGTCGAAGCGGCAAAGAAACTTGGTGGCAAGGTGTGGGTGGTCAAGGCTCAGATTCACGCCGGCGGTCGTGGCAAAGGCGGCGGCGTCAAGGTTGCGAAATCACCGGATGAGGTAAAACAGTACGCGAGCCAGATACTCGGCATGCAGCTGAAAACCCACCAGACCGGCCCCGAGGGCCAGAAAGTGCGCCGGCTGCTGATCGAGGAAGGTGCCGATATCAGGAAAGAACTCTATGTCGGCATGGTGGTCGACCGCGGTACGCAGCGCGTGGTGCTGATGGCCTCCAGCGAGGGCGGGATGGACATCGAAGAGGTTGCCGCCAAAACGCCGGAAAAGATTCACAAGGTTGCAGTCAATCCGATGGCGGGGCTTGCCGCCAAGGACGCCGAAGATATTGCGCGCAAGATCGGCATTCCCGACAAGGCGATAGCGCAGGCCCGCGATATTCTGAAGGGGCTTTACAAGGCTTTTGATGAAACCGACTGCTCGCTGGCCGAAATCAATCCGCTGATTGTGGCCGGCGACGAAAAGGTGCTGGCGCTCGACGCCAAAATGAATTTCGACGACAACGCGTTGTTCCGTCACCCCGATATCGTGGCGATGCGCGATCTCGACGAGGAAGACCCGGCGGAGGTCGAGGCCTCGAAGTACGATCTGAACTACATCCAGCTCGACGGCAATATCGGCTGTCTGGTCAATGGCGCGGGACTGGCGATGGCGACCATGGACATTATCAAGCTCTATGGCGGCAGCCCCGCCAACTTTCTCGACGTCGGCGGCGGCGCTTCGACCGAGAAAGTGACCGAAGCTTTCAAGATCATGCTGAAGAATCCCAAGCTCAAGGCGATCCTGGTCAACATCTTCGGCGGCATCATGAAATGCGACGTGATCGCGCAGGGCGTGGTGACGGCGGCGCGCCAGGTGCAGCTCAAGGTGCCGCTGGTGGTGCGTCTGGAAGGCACCAACGTCGATACCGGCAAGAAAATCCTCGCGGAGTCGGGCTTGCCCATCATTTCCGGCAACAACATGGCGGATGCGGCTCAAAAGGTCGTAAAAGCAGCAAAGGGAGCGTAACGGTGTCCATTCTTATCAACAAAAACACGAGAGTCATTACGCAGGGAATTACCGGCAAGACCGGGCAGTTCCATACCAAGATGGGCAAGGAATATGCGAATGGCAAAAACTGCTATGTTGCGGGGGTGACGCCCAGGAAAGGCGGCCAGAGCTACGAAGGCATCCCGATTTTTGAAACGGTGAAGGAAGCCAAAGCGGCGACCGGCGCCACGGTGTCGGTGATCTATGTGCCGCCGCCCTTCGCGGCTGCCGCGATCGACGAGGCGGTGGAGGCCGAACTGGATCTCGTGATCTGCATCACCGAAGGCATTCCGGTGCGCGACATGATACGCACCTCGTACAAGATGCAGGGCAAAAAGACCCTGCTGGTCGGCCCCAATTGCCCCGGCGTGATTACGCCGGATGAACTCAAGATCGGCATCATGCCCGGCCACATCCACAAGAAAGGCCCTATCGGCGTGATATCGCGCTCCGGCACGCTGACCTACGAAGCGGTGGGTCAGTTGATGGAAATAGGCCTTGGCCAGTCGACCTGCGTCGGCATCGGCGGCGACCCGGTGAACGGCCTGAAACACATCGACGTGATGAAGCTGTTCAACGACGATCCGCAGACCGAGGCGGTGATCATGGTGGGCGAAATCGGCGGGTCGAACGAGGAAGAATGCGCGCGCTGGATCAAGGACAACATGAAAAAGCCGGTCGTCGGCTTTATCGCCGGCGTCACTGCGCCGCCGGGCAAGCGCATGGGGCACGCGGGCGCCATCATCTCCGGCGGCAAGGGTACGGCGGCCGAAAAGCTCGCCGTCATGGAAGAGTGCGGGGTCAAGGTCACCCGAAATCCTGCCGATATGGGCAGGCTGCTCAAATCGGTGCTTAAGTAGGATTTTGCTGCTGGCGTCGTTATCAGTCCTGGTAACTTTTCACGTTCGCGGCCGTAACCCGTTTCGGATCACTGCGCTGGTGTTTCGAGGCGGGTTGAGAGGTATGCGATTTGGAGGAACAATAATTGGAAGGCGGCATACTCAAGCGCGATAAGGCCATGCGCGGCAAGCCCAAGGGCCGTGCAGTCGATTCCCGCGCGGCTTCGGAGGTGCAGGCGCTGCTCGAGGAAGGACGCCGGCAGACCGGCGTGGCGCCGCGCCGTCGTGACCTGCTGATCGAGCATCTGCACAAGATCCAGGATCGCTATGGATACATTTCGGCGGCGCACATCGTGGCGCTGGCGCGCGAGATGAAGCTCGCGATAACCGAGGTCTACGAGGTGGCGACGTTCTATCACCATTTCGACGTGGTGAAGGAAGGCGATACGCCGCCGCCGGCGCTGACCGTGCGCGTATGCGATTCATTGTCCTGCGAGTTGTCCGGGGCCAATGAGCTGATCGTCGGCCTGAAACGGGCGCTCGGTGCTGGCGTAAGGGTGATTCCCGCGCCGTGCGTCGGTCGCTGCGAGCAGGCGCCGGTGGCGGTCGTCGGCCAGAATCCGGTGGCGCAGGCGTCGGTAGACAAAGTGAAATCGCTGGTTGCGGCAGGGAAAACGAAGTGCGCGGTCGGCAAGTACGTCGATTACGCCGAGTATTGCAAGCAGGGCGGCTACAAGATTGCCGCCGAATGCCTCGCCGGCGGGCGCGATGCCGAGGCGATCATCACGACCATGGAACACTCGGGCCTGCGCGGCCTGGGCGGCGCGGGCTTTCCCGCGGGGCGCAAGTGGCGCATCGTACTCAATGAAAAGGGCCCGCGTCTGATGGCGATCAACATCGACGAAGGCGAGCCCGGCACGTTCAAGGACCGCTACTATCTCGAGCGCGATCCGCACCGCTTTCTCGAAGGCATGGTCATTGCGGCATGGACGGCGCGGATTTCCGAGGTCTATATTTATCTGCGCGACGAGTATGCCGGTTGCCGTGAAATCCTGGAACGCGAAATCAAGGCGCTGCAGGCCAATCCGCCCTGTGCGTTGCCGCCGATTCATTTGCGGCGCGGCGCCGGCGCTTATATCTGCGGCGAGGAATCGGCGATGATCGAATCGATCGAGGGCAAGCGCGGCATGCCGCGCCTGCGGCCGCCCTACGTCGCCCAGGTCGGGTTGTTCGGCTATCCGACGCTCGAGCAAAATCTGGAAACGGTGTTCTGGGTGCGCGAGATCGTGGAGAAGGGCGCCGCGTGGTTCGCCTCGCACGGCCGCAACGGCAGGAAAGGACTGCGCTCGTTCTCGGTGTCGGGCCGGGTCAGGCAGCCGGGCGTGCACATTGCGCCTGCCGGGATCACGGCGCAGGAGCTGATCGAGGAGTACTGCGGCGGCATGCTGGAGGGCCACCAGTTTTACGCCTATCTTCCCGGCGGCGCGTCGGGCGGCATACTCCCGGCGAGCAAAGGGGATGTTCCGCTCGACTTCGATACGCTGCAGCCGCACGGCTGCTTCATCGGCTCGGCCGCGATCGTGATCCTTTCGCAGCACGACCGGGCGGCCGCGGCGGCCCGCAACCTGATGAAATTCTTCAAGGACGAGTCCTGCGGCCAGTGCACGCCCTGCCGCGTCGGCACCGCGAAGGCGCTTGCGCTGATGGAGGCGAAGCAATGGAACCAGCCATTGCTGAATGAACTCTCGCAGGCGATGATGGACGCCTCGATCTGCGGCCTCGGACAGGCCGCGCCGAACCCGGCGCTCTGTGTCATGAAGTACTTCCCGCATGAGGTGCAGTGATGGACCGAGTGACGAACAGGCAGCTCGCGACCATGCCGATCGGGTTCAAGCTGAACGGCAGGACCGTGGTGGGCCGGCCGGACGAGCCGATCATCGAGACCGCGCGCCGCAACGGCGTCGCCATTCCGCACCTGTGCTATTCGCGCTCGCTCAGGCCCGACGGCAACTGCCGCGCCTGCGTGGTCGAGATCAAGGGTGAGCGGGTGCTTGCGCCCTCCTGCTGCCGCTTTCCCACGCAGGGGATGGAAGTCAGCACCGAAAGTCCGCGCGCCCTCGCGTCGCAAAAAATGGTGATCGAGCTGCTGCTCTCCGACATGCCCGAGCGGCGCTACACCACGAACAACGAAGTGGACCTGTGGGCGAAGCAGCTCGGCGTCGGGCTGCCGAGGTTCGCGGCGCGCGAGCAGCCGAAGGCCGATGTCTCGCATCCCGCGATCGCGGTGAACCTGGACTCCTGCATCCAGTGCACGCGCTGCGTGCGCGCCTGCCGCGAGGAGCAGGTGAACGACGTGATCGGCTACGCCTTCAGGGGTGAATCCTCCAAGATCGTGTTCGATTTCGACGATCCGATGGGCGCGAGCACCTGCGTCGCGTGCGGCGAATGCGTGCAGGCCTGTCCGACCGGCGCGCTCATGCCGGCGCGCGAGGCCGGCCTGGAGAAGATCGACAAGACGGTGGATTCGGTGTGCCCGTTCTGCGGCGTCGGCTGCCTGCTCACATACCAGGTGAAGGACAACCGCATCCTCTTCGTGACCGGCAAGGACGGTCCCTCAAACCACGGGCGCCTGTGCGTGAAGGGCCGCTACGGCTTCGACTACGCGCACCATCCGCACCGCCTCACCAAGCCGCTCGTGCGCAGGCCCGGGGTGGGGAAATCGGAGGATTTCATCGTCGATCCGGCCGACTGGTCGGCGGTATTCCGCGAGGCGACCTGGGAAGAGGCCCTTGAGCTCGCCGGATCCGGCCTGCGGCGCATCCGCGACGCGGACCGCTTTGCGCTCGCAGGCTTCGGCTCGGCCAAGGGCTCGAACGAGGAGGCCTACCTGTTCCAGAAGCTGG
>CAYIRZ010000211.1:5168-6083 GCA_964365845.1 uncultured Streptomycetaceae bacterium | reverse complement strand
CCGCCAGACTCCATGGCTGAGGCAGCCTCGAGACCTCAGGGTGAGACCTCAGGGTCAGACTCGATTGATTATTCGGTAACTTTTTTCCGGAACTTATAACCGGGTCACCCAGCACAAGGTATTGATCTTGCGATATAAGGCCGTAAGATAGGGGCAACTCAGATGCTTGGCGGCGCATTTTTGAGATAAAACGCACGCTTTCCCCTGTTCTGAACACTGAACAGTACGGGCCCCGGCACGACGCCCCGGGAATCGCGCGCAGGACTGCTCCAACAGAGGACCCACGACAACGAAGACAGGGGGAAAACATGAAGTTCGAACCCGGAATCCGGCGTGCGCTGGTGATCGCGGTTGCGTGCACACTCGCAGCGCCCGCCGCGGCACAGACCTGGCCCGTCCGTCCGGTGCGGATTATCGTGCCGTTCGCACCGGGCGGCGGCGTCGACACCGTGACGCGCTTTCTCGCCCAGAAGCTCAGTGAACAGACCGGCGGCTCGTTCGTGGTCGATAACCGTCCGGGCGGCGCGGGCATCCTCGGCGCCGAGCTCGTGGCGAGAGCGGCGCCGGACGGCTACACCCTGCTCACGTCGGCGCCGGAATTCTCCATCAACCCCAGCGTGCGCTCGAAGCTGGCGTGAGGCAGAGGCTGGATAAGGCGGGTTACCATGAGATACCTATCATTCGCGCGCTTCCCGCGGGTTTGGAAATGGCCAAAGCCATGGCGAACATGAAGCTTCTTCAAACAGCCAGGGCCTATCCAGGTCATGAGTTGAAAGCCGCTCCGAAATACTGCTGAAAAAAAGCGCACGCTTTTCCCTGGAATGAGCGTGGTCCGACCCGTGTAGCGGCTGGCCCGCCGTTCACCAAAACGTTAACGGCCCTCTTCAGCCCTTCCGCATACTCCCCGAAACCAGC
>CAYIRZ010000211.1:0-5158 GCA_964365845.1 uncultured Streptomycetaceae bacterium | reverse complement strand
AACCAGCTTGTATTCGAACAGCCGGCATTCGAGCGCGCCGTTGAACAGCGGCGTGCGCTTGGAGGCGGTCAGCCGGATCAGCTTGGGCAGGCGCATGTCGGCGGAGAGGATGTAGGCGGTCCAGCCGCTGTATTTTTTCTTCAGCGCATCGCCGAGCTGGGGATAAAACTTCGCCAGTTCCTCCTGCTCGTCCATGCGCACGCCGTACGGCGGGTTGGTGACGAGGATGCCGGATTCGGCCGGCGGCGGCATTTCCAGCACGTTGGCCTGCTTGAGGCTGACTTTGTCCTCCAGCCCCAGCGCGGCGAGATTGGCGCGCGCCAGCTTCAGTGCATCGCCATAACGGTCGCTTCCATAAATCATTGTTTTTATTGATTTATTTACATGAACGTGCGCTTGCTCTTTGAGCTTTTTCCAAGCGCTGTTGTCGTAGCGCTTGAGCTTCTCGAAGCCGAAGCTGCGGTTGGCGCCCGGCGCAATGCCGCAGGCAATCATGGCCGCTTCGGTGAGGAAAGTGCCGCTGCCGCACATCGGATCGAGCAGCGCCATGTCGGGCTGCCAGCCGCTCAGGCGCAGGATACCGGCGGCGAGGTTTTCCCGCAGCGGCGCTTCTCCGGTGACGGTGCGGTAACCGCGCTTGAACAGCGCCTCGCCCGAAGTGTCGAGATAGAGCGTGAAATCGGTCGCGGTCAGAAAAGCGTGGATGCGCACGTCGGGGTTGTGCGTATCGACGTCGGGACGGCGGCCCGTTGCGGCACGGAATGCGTCGCACGCCGCGTCCTTGATTTTGAGCGTGGCGAAATCGAGGCTTTTCAGCGGGCTCTTGATGGCCGCGACGTTGACGCGGATGGTGCGCTCGGGGCCGAACCAGTCGCACCACGGCAGCGCGCGCGCCACCTCGTAAATCTCCTGCTCGCTGCGATAACGAGCGGAAGCGATGCGCCACAGCACCCGGCTGGCGATGCGGCTTTCGAGATTGACCGTGTAGCACAGCTCGAAGGGGCCGGCGAACTGCACGCCGCCCTCCACCGCCTTCACGTCATGGGCGGAGAGCGCCGACAGTTCCGTGGCGAGGGCGGTTTCCAGCCCGCGCGGGCAGGGGGCGAAAAAATGTTCCATCAAATTCCGATCGGCATTCATCTACGGTCAAAGATCAACGTAAACCTCGAATTCGATGCGCTGCGACGGACTGCGGCTGGTCTGCAGCCTGCTGATGCGCGCCCGGACAGGGGTGCCGCGGTCGATCTGGCGCGCGACGTCGGTATTCTCGCGCCGCGGCACATAACCGAGCTTGTACCCCCGCCACTCGACGCGCACGGCGTTCGCGTCATGCGGGTTGTCGGGCTCGCGCACCAGCGCGAGCGTATCGCCGACTTTCATTTCGTCCCACAGCGCCTTGGCGTCGTAGTACCGGACGCCGGCGAGGGGGGAGGTTTGCACCAGGAGGCGGGCGCGGACGCCCGGCGTTTGTGCCGCCGCGCCGGCGGCTAGCACGAACGCCAACGCGATGGCAATGGGCAATCTCGAGGTCATGACCGCGAGGGTCTATTAACCATTACCACGTGAGATGCGTTGCGGTCAAAATCGTCGATGGCAAGGCGAGCAACGAAGCCAGCGGCGATTTTGGCCGCAACCCGTAGGGACGGGGCGATTTGGACTCATGACGTTGTCGCACCTTCGCTTATTTGCCACTGGGCAAACCGCGCTCGCCACTCCTAGCCCTGAGCCCAAATCGCCTCCGTCGCACTCATGTGGTAATGGTTAATAGGCCCTAGAACGGCTTGACGACGGCCAGGATGACAGCCGCGATCAGGATGAGGACCGGAAACTCGTTGAACCAGCGGTACCAGACGTGGCTTTTGGTGTTGCGGTCGTGTTTGAAATTCCCGAGCAGCTTGCCGCACCACAGGTGGTAGGCGATGAGTATCGCCACCAGCGCCAGCTTGGCATGCAGCCAGCTGCCGGCATCGCGGAACCAGCTCAGCCACAGCCACACCCCGAACACGAGGGTGAGCACCGCCCCCGGCGCCATGATGCCGTAGTAGAGCTTGCGCTCCATCACCTTGAAGCGCTCGCGGCTCGCGCTGTCCCCGCTCATGGCGTGATAGACGAACAGCCGCGGCAGGTAGAACAGACCGGCGAACCAGGTGACCATGAAAATGATATGAAACGCCTTGATCCACAACATGCCGATATCCTAAGAGCCCGTAACAAAATCTAAAAAATTAGCCGCCGATGAATTCTTTTCAATACCCCCTTGAGGGGTACGCCGGTAAAACGCGATTTTAACCGCCTGCGCGAGAATCAGATAGGAAATCACGAGCGCAGCCAGAATGGTGTAGAACTCGGCCGGCGGCGGCCCTGTCGCAGTCTGCGATCCCTACTTGAGCAGGCGCCGGCGCATCAGCACCAGCGCGACGTAAATGCTTGCGGTGGCATAGAGCGCCAGCACCACAACATGCAGCAATACGCCGTCAGGCGGCACGCCGCTCATCAGCGGGCGCGCCAGCGCAACGGCGTGAGTCAGCGGCAGCACCACGGTGACGCTTTGCACCGCCTGCGGCAACTGGTCGACGGGGAAGAACACGCCGCTCAGCAGCATCATCGGGGTGATGGCCAGCGTGAAGTAATACATGAAAAAGTCGTAGCTGGGCGAGAGCGCGGTCATGATGAGCCCCATGCCGGCAAAAACGAGTCCGGTCAGGAAAATCAGCGGAATGACCCACAACGCGAGCGCGGAATGCGTGAGGCCGAGCGCCAGCGCGACCAGCAGCACCGCCATGCCCGAGAGAAAACTCTTGCTCGCGGTCCACACCGCCTCGCCGAGAATAACGTCGTCGAGCGTCAGCGGCGCATTCATGATGGCGTCCCACGTTCTTTGCACATGCATGCGCGAGAAGCCCGAGTACATGGCTTCGAACGAAGCGCTGGTCATGGTGCTGGAGCATACCGTGCCGGCAGCGAGAAAGGCGATGTACGGCATGCCGCCGACTTCGGGCAGCATGGCGCCGAGCCCGTAGCCCAGCCCCAGCATATAGAGCATGGGATCGGCGAGATTGCCCAGCATCGACGGGATTGCAAGTTTGCGCCACACCAGCTGATTACGCCGCCAGACATGGGCGAAGCGCGGGCTGAACTGCGGGAGCTGGAAATCTTTGGTTTTCATGCGTGGGTTCGAACGCCGATAACCCACAAGCCAATAGCCACAGAGGTCACAGAGGATTCCTTTCAATACCCGCTTGACGGGTACACAGAGAAAAAGCGAAATGCAGGGCTACCCGGGTTCATGGGGTTTTATCCTCTGTGAACTCTGTGGCCTCTGTGGCAAAGAATCTTGTTTTTTCAGCGTATCCCTCAAGTACCCGTCGAGCGCACCCCTCAAGGGGGTATTGAAAAGAAGGTATTGTGAAGAAGGGGTATTGAAAAGAATTCATTGGCGGTTGATGCTTTAGTCTCTCAGTTCGCGGCCGGTGAGTTTCAGAAACACATCTTCCAGGTTCGCCGGGCGGTGCAGGTAGCGCAGGCCGGGCTGGCTGTCGAGATGATGCACGATGGGGTCGGCGTCGTGCGTATAACAGAAAATAGTCTCGCCGGTTTTTTCGCAGCGCTCGCTCGCCTGCCTGCCAAACGTCTCGGCCCAGCGCTCGGCGCCGTCGCCGAAGACTTCGACCACCTGCGGCTCGATATACCGCGCAATCAGCTCGCGCGGCGCGCCGCAGGTGACAATGCGCCCGCAGTCCATGATGGCGAGCCGGTTGCACAATCGCTCCGCTTCGTCCATGAAGTGCGTGGTTAGAAACAGGGTCTTGCCCTGGTTCATGAGGTTGCGCAGCCGCTCCCAGATCAGGTGCCGCGCCTGCGGGTCGAGGCCGGTGGTGGGCTCATCCAGAAAAATAAGATCGGGGTCGTTGATGAGGGCGCGTGCCAGTGTCAGCCGCCGCTTCATGCCGCCCGACAGTGCCTGTATTCTGGCATCGCCGCGCGCGGCAAGGCCCGCGAATTCGAGCAATCCGGGGATGCGGCGCCTGATTTCGTTCTCGGGCAGTCCGAAGTAGCGCCCATAGACCAGCAGGTTCTCGAGTACCGTGAAATCGGGATCGAGGTTGTCGGCCTGGGGCACGACGCCGATTCTCTGCCGCGCTTCGCGCGCTTTCTGCGGCACCGGCAGGCCGAACATCCTGATCTCACCGCCGTTGGGATCGGTAAGCCCGAGGCACAGCCGCAGCGTGGTGGTCTTGCCCGCCCCGTTGGGGCCGAGCAGGCCGAAACATTCTCCAGCCTGCAGTTCGAAGTCGATCCCGGCGATGACCTCATGATCGCCATACGATTTTCGCAATTGCCTGACGCGCAGGTGCTGCATGAGCGGGGAGATTACGGCCGGCAGTAGCGAACGACGATCTGCGACAGCAGATTGAGCCGGCCATGGAAAAAATGCTCGCAGCCGGGGACGACAACAACGGGCAGATGCTGCGGACGCGCCCAGTCAAGCACCGCGGAAAGCGGCACCACGTCGTCGTGCTCGCCGTGGATCACCAGCGTATTCTGCGGTACGGTTTCCGCCGGGAAACGGTCCACCGCCGGCCCCACCAGCACCAGTTGTTCGGCCGCGATACGCCTGGCAAGGCGCGTCTGCACGAAGCTGCCGAAAGAAAATCCGGCGAGGATGAACGGCAGATTGCCGTAGGTGCGCTCTACGTGTTCGGCGACGGCGAGCAGATCGTCGGTCTCGCCGCGGCCCTGGTCGTGGCTGCCTTCACTGGCGCCGACGCCCCGGAAGTTGGGACGGACGGCGACATAGCCGAGGCTGAAAAACGTCTTGGCGAGCGTGGTGACGACCTTGTTGTCTTTGGTGCCGCCCTGCACCGGATTGGGATGCGCGATCAACGCAATGCCGCGGCGCGGCTCGCCCGGATCGTTGATGTCGGTCTCGATTTTCCCGGCCGGCCCGTCGACCAGCACGCGTGCGAAGGTCGATGGCGGCATCGGGTGGACTGTCGTGGCGGACATGGCGTCAGGAACAAAGGAAGGGGAAATAGGAAATGGGGCGCAATGCACCGCCTTTACCGTTCACCATTTACTATTCACCATTCACTGCCGTCAGGCGCTAGTACCGTGACATATTAATTACGAAACATTATAATGGCGCATCTCCATTACG
>CAYIRZ010000210.1:0-6105 GCA_964365845.1 uncultured Streptomycetaceae bacterium | reverse complement strand
AAATTGCGGTTCGAAGTCGAGGCGCAGCGCTCGCCCGCCGGCACGCTGTCGCCATTCATCGCCGCGCAGCTCGAGCAGCCCGAGGCGCGCCACTCGAAGCCGGCGTCGCGGAAAATGCGGTCCAGTCCCTCGGCTTCGGCCTGGCGCTTGATCGCGGTCGAACCCGGCGAGACCCACGATGGCACCACCACCTTTCTGCCCTTGAGCACGGCGGCGGCGGCGCGCAGATCCTCGATGCGGCCGTTGGTGCAGGTGCCGATGAAGGCGCGGTCGATTTTCATGTCCTGCAGCGGCGTGCCGGGCGTGAGCCCCATATAGCGCAGCGCCTGGGCCATGCGCGCGCGCCGGTCGGCATCGGAAGCGGTGGCGGGATCGGGCACGACGGCGCTGATCGGTAGCGCGTCCTCGGGGCTGGTGCCCCAGGTCACCATGGGCTCGAGCACGCGCGCGTCCAGCGTGACTTCACGATCGAATGCCGCACCGTCGTCGCCGGGCAGCGTGCGCCACAGCGCCAGCGCCCGGTCCCAGTCTGCCCTTTTGGGCGCGAAATCGCGTCCCGCCAGATACTCGAAGGTTTTTTCGTCGGGCGCGACCATGCCGGCGCGCGCGCCGGCCTCTATCGACATATTGCACACCGTCATGCGGCCTTCGACGCTAAGCGCGCGCATCACGGCGCCGGCGTATTCGATCGCATGGCCGGTGGTGCCGGCGGTGCCGATTCTGGCGATGATGGCGAGGATCACGTCCTTGGCGCTGACGCCGGGGCCGAGCGCGCCATCGACCGTGATGCGCAGCGTCTGCGGTTTTTTCTGCCACAGGCATTGCGTGGCAAGGATCTGCTTCAGTTGCGAGGCCCCGATGCCGAAAGCGAGCGCGCCCAGCGCGCCGTGGGTCGAAGTATGCGAATCGCCGCAGGTGATGATGAGGCCGGGCTGGGTGATGCCAAGCTCCGGGCCGACAACGTGCACGATGCCCTGGCGCGGATCGTCGACCCCGAAGTGCGCGACGTCATTGGCGCGCGCATTGTTTTCGAGCAGTTCCAACATGTTGCGCACTTCGGGGTCGGCGATGCCCGCCAGGCCGCGTTCGCGGTTGAGCGTCGGCACATAGTGGTCGGCAACGGCAAAAGTCTGGCGCGGTTTGCGCACCTTGCGGCCTTCCTTGGCCAGCGCGCCGAAAGCGAACATCGAGCCCTCGTGCACGAAGTTGCGGTCGACGTGCAGCAGCGCTTCGTTGTCGCCACGCTGCACGATCACATGGCGCTGCCAGATTTTGTCGAACATCGTGCGCGGGGCGATCATATAATCCAATTAAAACAATAAGTTATTGTGTATGTGTGCGCCCGCTCTCCGGCGCATCGTATCCGGTGGGTTCGCGCGGCTCACACGACACCACGTTGCTGCAAATCGGCTATCGTCACCGCGTCGTATCCGAACTCGGCCAGAATTTCCCGGGTGTTCTCGCCGCGCTCGGGCGCGGTCCTGCGCACCGTGGGCGAGGCGCCGGAAAGGTTCACGCCCTGGGCCACCAGCTCGATGTGGCCGAGCGTGGGGTGTTCCGCCGGCTGTGCCATGCCGATCTGCCGTACTTGAGGATCGGCGAAGACCTGATCGAAAGTGTAAATCGGGCCGCACGGCACGCCGGCCTGGTTGAGGACGTCTATCCACTCGGCGGAAGTGCGTTTGGCGATGCGCTCGCCGATCGCCGCATGCAGCGCATCGCGATGTTTGGAACGCAGTTTATAATCGGCATAATCGGGATTACCGGGCAGCTCCGGCGTGCCGATGGCATGGCACAAGCGCTCGAAAATCTGGCCCGAGGCGGCGATGTTGATGTAGCCGTCGGCGGTTTTGAACACGCCGGTCGGAATCGCCGTCGGGTGGTTGTTTCCGGCCTGTCCCGCTACTTCGCGGCTGACCAGCCAGCGCGCGGCCTGGAAATCGGTGAGCGCGATCAAGGCCTGCAGCAGCGAGGTCTGTACCCACTGCCCTTCGCCCGAATGTTCGCGTTCGAGCAACGCCAGTACGATGCCGAATGCGCAATAGAGACCGGCGGTGCTGTCCGAAACTGCGATGCCGGCACGCACCGGGCCCTGCCCCGGCAGTCCCGTGACCGACATCAGACCGCCCATGCCCTGCACCACCTGGTCCAGTCCCGGCCGGTCCTTGTATGGGCCCTCCTGGCCGAAGCCCGAGATGCTGGCATAGACCAGGCGCCGGTTGGTCTTGCGCAGGCTTTCGTAATCGATGCCGAGGCGGTGTTTCACGCCCGGCCGGAAATTTTCGACGATGACATCGGCTTTGTCAGCCAGGCATTTGAATACCGCTAATCCGTCCGGCGCCTTCAGGTCGAGCGTGATGCTGCGCTTGTTGCGATGCAGGTTCTGAAAATCCGGGCCGTGGCGCTTGTCGAACGGGCTGCTGTAATCGTCCTGATCGCCGGTCGGCTCGATCTTGATCACGTTCGCGCCCCAGTCCGCGAGCTGCCGCACCGCGGTCGGGCCGGAGCGGGCGCGCGTGAGGTCGAGCACGGTGTAGCGGCTGAGCGGCAGGTTGGCGTCGGAAGTCGGCATGTATATGGCTATCCGGCGGCGCGCACCGCCGGCCGGGCGGCGACCCCGAAATCGACGCTCGCCAGTTTTTCGATCGTCCATAGCTGATCGAGCAGCTGGCGCGCCGCGGCTTCACCGACGACCGGGACCGCGAGTTCCAGATACTTGTCGTTGAGTTCGTCGTCGCTCAACGGCATTTCCGGGTCGCCTTTGCGCGTAGGCTGGAAGTGGGCGAACTTGCGGCCGTCGACGGTCTCGACTTCCACCTGCGCGGCGCGTTGCGTGGGATAACCTTTGGACAGCTCGGGGTCGGCCATGCATTCGATTTTCTGCATCAGGGCGCGCACTTCCGCGTCCTGCATGCGCTCGGGCGAGAAGGCGTTCAGGCGCACGCTGCCATGAACCAGCGCGTGCGCTACCGTGTATTGCAGGCTGAATTTGGCCTGGTATTCGCCTTCGGGTTTGTCGTTGTTGATGATATCGAGGCCGGCTTTGTAAGTCGCGAGCCGGATTTTTTTGATGTCCTGGTGCGTGAGCTTGTGCAGGTGCTTCAGGTGCAGCACGCCGTCGATCGACGGGAAGGTATGGCCGCAGCAGCCGTGATTTTTGAAGGTGACGTGAACGATGTGGTAATCGGTGCCCAGGCCGCGCGTCGCCTTCGACCAGTCGGGATTGACGCTCATCGCCGCGCCGAACCCGACCTCGCCTTCGAGGATTTCGAGCGCGCCGGTGACACCCTTGGCCGCCGCCATCGCGGCCAGCGCGCCGGCCTCCGCGGCATGGCCAGTGTGCAACGGTTTCGACATGGCCTGCGAGCGGAACGCCTGTTGCAGGCCGGCAGCGAAAGTGCCCGCGGTGGCGAGCGCATGCATGAACTGCTCGCGGCCGCAGCCGAGTATGGTCGCTGCCGCTGCCGCGGCGCCCAGGGTGCCGACGGTGCCGGTGATATGCCAGTACTTGTAATGTGAAGGCATCACCGCTTCGCCGATACGGGTCGAAACTTCATAGCCGACGATCACGCCGCGCAGGAACGCCTCTCCCGAAACGCCGGTGGCTTGTGCCGTGGCGAGCGCCGCGGAGATCACCGGGCTGCCGGGGTGGTAGCCGGCGTCACGGTAAATATCGTCGAACTCGACCGAGTGCGAGGCCGCGCCATTGATCAGCGCCGCCGCGCGCAGCGTGGCATGGCGCCCGGAAGCCAGCCGCGCCCGCCCGTGGTCGAGGTCTTCGGCGAGCGCCTGTTCGAGCAGGATCGCCGGGGCCACCCGGCTGCCCGGCAGCAGCGATGCGTACCAGTCGATTACCGCGCGCTTGGCGTGATGAATGACATCAGCGGGCAGTATGGAGGTTTGTTCCCTGATCGCGTAGTCGGCTATTTTCTGCAGCAGCATGGCGTAACCTCAATGATGAACGATGAGCCCGTCTACGGCAACCACGCCTTCACCTTCCGGTTTCACCATCAGCGGGTTGATTTCCGCCTCGGTGATGGTGTCGAGATGGGCCAGTTGCGAAAACAGGCTGATGGCCTGCGCCAGCGCCTTGCAGTCGCCTTTCGGCAGCCCGCGGTAGCCGCGAATGACGGCCAGCCCTTTGACTTCCTCTATCATACGCCCCGCTTCCGCGACGCTGACCGGCGCCAGCCGTGCCGCGAAATCGTGGTAAATCTCGGCGAGGATGCCGCCTATGCCCAGCACCACCACCGGCCCGACCTGGGGGTCGCGTTTGAAGCCGAGGATCACCTCGGCCAATCCCTTTTCCATGCGCTGCACCAGCACGCCTTCGATGCGAGCCTCTTTGTTGTAAGCGCGCGCGTTCACGAGAATTTCCTGGTATGCCGACGCCAGTTCCTCACCGGAAGTCACATTGAGTCGTACCGCGCGCGCATCGGTTTTGTGCGCGATGTCGGGCGACAGGATTTTCGCCACCACCGGGAAATCGATGGCGACCGCCTGCTCCGGGCGGGTGATGATTTCAGTCGCGGCCAGCGGCACGCCGAGGGCGGCGAAGACGTGGCAGGCCTCGTATTCGTTGAGCCGGGCGGCGCCGGCGGAAAGCAGCGCCGATGCGGCGGCCAGTTTTTCGGTTTCGGGCGCGGGTGGCGTCACCGGCGTTGCCCATGCGCACCAGGCGCGAATGGCGTCGGCGCAGGCTTCCGGGGTGCGAAAGCCCGCTATGCCCGCGTCGGCCAGCAGCTTGAGCGACGCCTCGGCGTGGGGGGCCAGGAACACGGCGAGCGGTTTCCCGCGGCGGTCGGCTTCGATGATGGGGCTCACCGCGATCTCGGGCTGGAATTGCGCGGAGCTGCCGGCCACGGCGAGCACCAGGTCGCAGTGGTCCGAGGCGAGCAGCTCGTTCAGTACCGCGCTGTAGATTTCCTTTTTGGCGCCGGCGAGTGTCAGATCGGTCACGCGCGCCGCGCTGATCTTGATATTTTTCCGCGCCAGATTCGCAATCACGGTTTCCGTCGGCGGCACGATGTCCAGCCCGAAGGTGCCGAGGCGGTCGACCACGGTTGCCGTGCCGCCGCCGGTGGTGGTCATCACGGCGATGCGGTGGCGCGGGCACGGCTTCTGGTTCGTGAGCAACGCCGGCAGTTCGAACAGGGTTTCCAGTATGTCCACGCGCAGCATGCCGTGGGCGCGGAAGAACGCGTCCGCCATCTCGTCGGAGCCGGCCATCGCGCCGGTGTGCGAAGCGGCCATGTCCTGCCCGACCTCGGAGCGCCCGAGTTTGTAAACGATGATGGGCTTGCCCGCCTCGTAGGCGCGGCGCCCGGCGCGGGCGAGATGCCCGGCATCGCGTATCGTTTCCATGAACAGCAGGATGGCGCTGGTGTGCGGATCGTCCACCAGCATGTCCGACAGTTCGCCGACGCCGATGTCGGCTTCGTTGCCGACGGAAATCAGTTTCGAGAAACCCGCGCCGCGGCCGAGCCCGCGCGACAACAGGCCGCCGGTCATGCTGCCGCTTTGCGACACCACGGCGAGCGATCCCGGTTTGATGTCGGCCTGCTCCAGCACCGCGTTGACCGATATCGCGAGATGGGTCTGGCTGCTGAACAGGCCGATGCAGTTGGGGCCGATCAGGCGCACCCCGCCGGCGCGCGCGATGGCGAGCAGTTCGTCCTGGGCGCGGCGGCCCGCGGCCCCGGTTTCCGCAAAGCCGTCAGTGTAGATGGTGACCACCGGTACTTTCTTGGCCACGCATTGCTCAAGCGCCGTTTTGACGGCATGCGCCGGCACCATGATGAACGCATGATCGATGTCATCGGGCACCGCGGTGACATCCGGATAGGCCTTGTCGCCGAAGATTTCGTCGCGCCCGGGGTTGATCGGAAAAATTTTCCCGGGGTAACCGAATTTGCGCAGATAGCGCTGCGGGCGCGAAGTGTTCTTCTTCGCGTCACTCGAGGCGCCGATCAGCGCGATCGAACGCGGCGCGAACACTGCCTGGTAAAGTTTCTGGTTCGACATATATAAAAGTCAAAAAACTTTTGCCACAGAGGACACAGAGCACACAGGGGACTTCTTTTTCGAGCCGTTTTTCCTCTGCGT
>CAYIRZ010000209.1:0-6131 GCA_964365845.1 uncultured Streptomycetaceae bacterium | reverse complement strand
AAGTTTCTTTCTTAAGCAGCCTGTCGCCGCAGCATCGATCAATGGCGATCCGTTAACATACCCCCTCCGGTAAAAGGGCGCCAAGTCCGGCAGGCTGCTAGTTAAACCGCAGTTCCATATTGGCGCGCACCCGGGAAGCCGTGATCAGCATGGGATGATCGGCGCGCGGCCTCTCCAGATAGTAACCCTGCACGCAATCGACATCAAAGCCCCGCAGCATCACCAGAATCTCCTCATCCTCGACGCATTCGGCAATGGTCGTCTTGTGCAGCCCCCGCGCAACCGCCACGATCGCTTTTACAAACAGCTGATTGTCATGATCGTTGGGCAGATTGCGGATGAACAATCCGTCGATCTTGACCGAGTCGACTTGCAGGTGCTTGAGATAGGCGAAAGACGAAAAACCGGTGCCGAAATCGTCCAGACACACCCCGCAACCGGTCTGGCGCACCGCCTCGATAAAGCGTTGCGCGTCGTGCAGGTCCGACACCGCCGAAGTTTCGGTGAGTTCGACCTGCAGCCGCCGGGGCGACACTCCGTAATGCTTCAACTGCTCGGCGATATATTGCGGCAGCATCGGTTCGTCGAAGGAACGCCCGGAAATATTGACCGCGAGCGACGGGATCGACTTCAGTTCAGCAAGCATTTGAATGCTCTCGCGCAACGCCCGGCGGATCTGGCGCACAGTACGGCCGACATCGGAATCACTGATGAACGGCGCCGGAAAGTGCTCGTATCCGAGGCATTCCTCGGGCGTGTAGCCAAACATGTCAAGCACTCTCGGGTTGATCCAGATGAGCCTGCCTTCCGGGCTGATCCAAAGCTCGCAGTCGTAGCTATAGTCCGCGATGGCGCTGAACTTGGCTTCGCTGTCGGCAAGCGCCTTGACCCGGCCCTGCAACGCCGCCGCCATGGTATTGAACGCGTGGATCAGCCGGCCCAGTTCATTGCCGCCCTCGACCGGCAGCCGCGCATTGAGGTCGCCCGCGGCGAGGCGCTCGCTGGCGCCGGTGATCCGGATCAGGCTGCGCGTCAGCCAATAGGAAAGGCCCAACATGGCGATGACGGACAGGATCATCGCGATGCCGCCGATCAGCAGGTTGTCCCGGACCAGCTCATCGCGCGCGGCCTTGATGAATGCGGTCGAAAGCCCGATACGCAACCGGCCCAGCTTGTCGCCGGCATTTTGAATTTCGACTTCGGTGTCGAAACGTGCGCCCTGTTTTCCAAACTGAGCGGGGGTAGAGGATTCGACCGGCGGCAACGGTTGGCTCCGATCCCAGCCGCTTGCGGCGACGATCCCGCCATCGCGATTGACAAGCGCCATATAGGCTATGCCGTTGTCGCGGCGCACGCTCTCGAAAATTTCCTGAATGCTTTTGTAATCGCTTTTGGCGAGCGGCATCGCGAGCGCCGCGTTGAGCAGCTGTTTCTGTTCCTCGAAATGAAGGCGCGCGCGCTCATTGAGTTTGCCGTCCATTACGCTGATGCCGTTGACGATCAAGAGCACCAGCATTGCGATCTGCACAAAAGTGGTGGCCAACAGAAGCCGGACACGCAACGACAGCGAAAACGGCGTGGCCTTCATGCGGGCCGGGAAATTCCGAAAATATCGGGATGGGCGGGCGTGGATGACATTACAGAGGTTTGATCAACACCACCGAGCGCCGCTGGTAATTGTAGAGCGCGCGTTTATGCCGGGGCAGCACCTCCGGGCCCGCTTCGGCAAATCCGCGCTCGACAAACCAGTGCTCGGCGCGGGTAGTAAGCACGAACAGCGTCTTGAGCTTCTGCTTGCGCGCCCGGGCCTCGATTTCCAGCAGCAGGCGCTCTCCCGCGCCGGCGTTGCGGAATTCCGGATGCACGGCGAGGCCGGCAAGCTCGCCGACCTTTTCCCCGGCGAAAGGATAAAGCGCGGCACAACCGATCACCATGCGGTCGTGCTCCAGGACGACGAAACGCCCGATCTCCATTTCCAGCAGGTCGCGGTTGCGTTTGACCAGAATGCCCTCGGCCTCCAGCGGCTCGATCAATTTCAGGATGCCGCCGATGTCATCAATTTTGGCCTCGCGCAGAATCTGCAGCGCGTCCGGTGTCACCATGGTGCCTATGCCTTGGTGCGTAAACAACTCCTGCAGCAAGCCGCCATCGATGTGCCGCGAAATCAAGTGGGCGCGCGCAACACCCTGCTGGCAGGCCCGCAGCGCGCACGGCAGATAAAGCGGCACATCACCATTCTGGCCGCTGCTTTTGGCGAGCAGCTTCTGCGCCTGTTGCGGCGTCAGTTCGCGCAGCAACTGCCCCCGTTTGCCGGTCACGCCGGCGGCATCCATGAGGAAAATCAGCTTGTCGGCCCGCAGCGCAACCGCCGTCGCTTCCGCGATATTTTCCAGCGCCAGATTGAAAATCTCACCGGTGGGGGAATATCCGAGCGGCGACAGCAGCACGAGCTCGCCGTGATCGAGGCGGTCCCTGATCGCCGTGGCATGCACTCTGCGCACCTCCCCGGTGTGCTGGAGATCAACGCCATCGAGCACGCCCAGCGGACGCGCAGTGACGAAATTTCCGCTCGCCACCCGGATATCGGCACCCGCCATGGGCGAATTAGGCAGCCCCATCGACAGCAGCGCCTCGATTTCGACGCGCAATCTGCCGCCTGCCTCCTTGGCGCACTGCAACGCGACGTCATCGGTAACGCGCAAGCCGCCCACATAACGCGTGCGGTGCTTGAACTGCTTTAACCGCGCGTCGACCTGCGCCCGAACACCATGCACCAGCACCAGCCGCACACCCAGGCTTGCCAGCAGATTCAGGTCGTGCGTGAGCCCGACAAACCTGCCATCCGCCACCACTTCACCCCCGAATGCGATGACAAAGGTGCGGCCACGGAAGGCGTGGATATACGGCGCCGCGGCGCGGAACCAGTGCACGAATTTTTCGGGTGAAGACGGCGCCATTTTTGCTCTAGTATTGGTTATTTTTCAAGTACATATTATGCGAGAAACCGGTCAAGGGAAAGCTCGCTGATAGCAGCCTGTCGGACTTGGCCCCATTCACCGGAACGCGTAGCGTTAATGAATCGCTGTTATTCATTGCTTTGGCGACAGGTTGCTTAATAAAGAAGCTTTACATGTCGAAACCCCATGCTAGCCGGTTCAAACGTCACTGGCATGCCATCCTTTTAGCCAATCTTAAGTTTTTTCATTTTAGGATTTTGTCGAACACAAGTCCGACAAAATCCTAGAAGTCCCCCCACAGCGTCTGCATCGCGCTCAAGGCAGCGATTGCGGCCGTCTCGGTACGCAGCACGCGGGGGCCCAGCCTGACCGGCACGAAGCCCGCCGTCTGCGCATCATGCTGTTCCTGCGGGGATAGCCCGCCCTCGGGACCGGCGAGCAGGATCACCATGCCGGATGGCCGCGGCAGATCGCGCAAGGCCGTCGATGCGGATGGCGACAGCAGCAGGCGCAGCGTTGCCGCCTCCTGTTTGGCAATATGCGCCAGCCAGTCGGTATAACCCATTACCGGCAACACCCGCGGCACACTGTTACGGCCGCATTGCTCGCAGGCGGCAATCACGACAGCCTGCCAGTGGGCAACGCGCTTTTGCGCGCGCTCGGCGTCGAGGCGCACCACGCTGCGTCCGCTCGCCAGCGGGCGAATGCCGGTGGCCCCCAGTTCGACCGCCTTCTGCACCGTATAGTCCATGCGCTCGCCGCTCGACATGCCCTGAGCCAGCATGACGGAGAGCGGTGACTCACGGTCGACCGCGCGCGGCCCTCCCACATTGAGGGTAATGCCGGACTTGGCGACGCGCGCGATGACCGCGTCGCGTTCAGCACCGCGGCCGTCGAACAGGGTCACTGCATCGCCGGTTTCCAGACGCAGCACGCGCGCCACGTGATGCGCCTGATCAGGCGCCAGCACGCATTCGCCGTGAGCGGAAATTTCGCCGGGAAAATATATGCGGGTCAAAGACTTGGCGCTGGTCATCGTGGTAAAATTATGCCACAAGCTAGCAGCCTGCTGGATTTGTCCCGCATTCACCGGAACGGGTAGTGTTAACGGATCGCTGTTGATCGATGCTGCGGCGACAGGCTGCTTAAGAAAGAAACTTCGATAAAATCGCGGTTTTTGCGGGAAGGCCGATTTGAAAATAGTCATTCTGGGCGCGGGGCAGGTCGGTTCCTCGGTCGCCGAAAGCCTGGTATCCGAGGCCAACGACATCACCGTCGTCGACATCGACCCGATACGGCTGAGAAAACTTCAGGATCGTCTCGACCTGCGCACCGTGACCGGCAACGCCGCCCATCCCGCGGTCCTGGAGCAGGCCGGCGCGCGGGACGCCGACATGATCCTTGCCGTGACCCAGAGCGACGAGACCAACATGGTCGCCTGCAAGCTCGCGGCGACCATGTTCAACATCCCGACCAAGATTGCACGCATAAGATCGGCGGATTATCTGTCGCATCCGGAAATATTCTCGCCTGAAAACTTCGCGGTCGACCTTTCAATCTGCCCCGAGCAGGTGCTGACCGATTCCATCGTCAAGCTGATCGAATTCCCGGAAGCCCTGCAGGTGCTCGAATTTGCCGACGGCAAGGTGAGTCTGGTTGCGGTACGCGCGTTCCATGGCGGGCCGCTGGTCGGACGCGAATTGCAATACCTGCGCACCCACATGCCGCAGATCGACACGCGGGTGGCGGCCATTTTCCGCCAGGACAGTCCGATCATTCCCGAAGGCAACACGGTGATCGAGGCCGGCGACGAGGTGTTTTTCATCGCCGCGACTGAAAATATCCGAGGAGTGATGCGCGAGTTGCGGCGCATGGACAAACCGGTCAGGCGCGTCATGATCGGCGGCGGCGGCAACATCGGGCGCAGGCTCGCCAAAGCCCTGGAAAACGATTACCAGGTAAAAATCATCGAATTCAGCAAGGCGGGGTCCGAGCGCCTGGCCGCCGAACTCAACAACACCCTGGTGCTCACCGGCGACGTCACCGACGAAGAACTGCTTGAAACCGAGAACGTCGGCGAAATGGACGTCTATTGCGCGCTGACCAACGATGACGAGAACAACATCATGTCCTCGCTGCTCGCCAAGCGCATGGGCGTGCACAAGGTGATTGCGCTCATCAATCGCGGCTCCTATGTAAACCTGGTGCAGAGCGGCCAGATCGATATCGCGATCTCGCCGGCGCAGGCGACGATAGGCACGCTGCTGGCGCATGTGCGGCGCGGCGACTGCGCGGCCGTGCATTCGCTGCGGCGCGGCGCGGCCGAATCACTCGAGCTCATCGCCCATGGCGACGCCAAGTCCTCCAAAGTGGTCGGCCGGCGCATCGAGGAAATCGACCTGCCGAAAGGCACGACCATCGGCGCCATAGTGCGCCGTCATGAACGCGCCGCGCCGAAGAACGGCGGCGGCAAGCCGGTCTATGACGACCAGGTGATCATCGCGCATCACGACACCATCATCGAACCCGATGACCATGTGATCGTGTTCGTGGTCAACAAGCGCATGGTGCCCAAAATCGAGAAACTGTTTCAGGTTGATCTTGGCTTCTTTTAATGTTTAATTTTTGTTTAAGGAGCTTGTCGGACTCTAGCCCGACTAGCTCCTAGCACAAGCCATGCAGCGCGTCTTTCCCGTTCTCCACGTCCTGAGCCAGCTCATCATGATTTTCAGCGTTACCATGCTTGCGCCGCTCGCGGTAGCACTGTGGTACGACGACTCCGCTCAGCTGGTGTACGATGAATCGTTTGTGGCCACGTTCGTTGCCGGCGCCGTCATTTGGCTCTTTACCCGCGTTCACAAACGCGAATTGCAGTCGCGCGACGGTTTCCTGCTGGTAACGTTGGTGTGGACGGTACTGCCGATGTTCGCGACCCTGCCGCTGATGCTCTATATCGACGGCCTGAGCTTCACCGATGCCTATTTCGAAACGGTGTCGGGGATCACGACGACCGGCGCGACGGTGCTCTCCGGGCTCGACAAGCTGCCGCCTTCAATCAACTTCTGGCGCTGCGAACTGGTGTGGCTGGGAGGAATGGGACTGATCGTGCTGGCGGTCGCGGTCTTGCCGTTGCTGGGGGTCGGCGGCATGCAGCTCTACAAGGCCGAGACGCCG
>CAYIRZ010000208.1:0-6172 GCA_964365845.1 uncultured Streptomycetaceae bacterium | reverse complement strand
CCGACATCGAGCACGGTTTTGCCGCTGAGGGTCGCGATACGGTCGATATGGTCAAGCCGCAGCGGGTTGATTTCATGCAGCGGCCTGAATTCGCTGCCGGGGTCCCACCAGCGATGCGCCAGCTGGCTGAATTTATCGAGCTCGAGCGGGTCGACGTTGATGGTCATCTGGCGCCGATTCTTTCTTTCCAGTGGTTGACTTTTGCCGTGAGTTCCGTGGTGTCGAGCTGGGTCAGTCTGCCTTCGTCCACCAGCAACTCGCCATTGACCCAGACGTGACTCACATGCTCGCGGCCGGCGGCATACACGAGATGCGAGAGCGGGTCATAGCATGGAGACAGCTCAAGGGCAGCGAGGTTCACCGCGACCATATCCGCGCACTTGCCCTTGACCAGGGAACCGATGCGGTTTTCCAGCCCGAGCGCGCGCGCCGCATTGAGGGTGGCCATTTCCAGCACGTCGTGCGCGGGCAGGACGGTGGGGTCGCCGCCGGTCCCTTTGGCCAGTAGCGCAGCCAAGCGCATTTCAGCAAAAATATCGAGGCGATTGTTGCTGGCGGCGCCGTCCGTTCCCAGCCCCACATTAACGCCGCTGCGCCTGAGTCGCGCGACCGGTGCGATGCCGCTGGCAAGCTTGAGATTGGAGGACGGGCAATGCGCGACGTGGCAGCCGTGCTCGCCGAGCAGCGCGATCTCGTCTTCCGCAAGATGCACGGCGTGAACTGCAATCAGTCCGGGGCCCAACAAGCCCAGTTGTTGCAAGCGACGGATGGGGCGCATCTTGTGCGTTGCGAGACTGTCCCGGATTTCATCGGCGGTTTCGTGCAAGTGAATATGGACCGGAACATCGAGTTCGCCGGCATAGACCGCCACCCGCTCGAAACTGGCGTCGCTGACGGTAAACGGCGCGTGCGGCGCGAGGCAGTATGACAGCAAGGGTTCTTCGCGCAGGCGGTCGCGCATGGCGATGCCTTTGTCGAGATAGTCCATCGCGTCTGTTGCGTAGGGCGACGGGAATTCGAGGACGATCATGCCGATAGCGGCGCGCATGCGGGCATGCAGCGCCGCCTGCGCCGCCGACTCGGGGAAGAAATACATGTCATTGAAGCAGGTCACGCCGCCGCGCAGCATTTCAGCGCAGGCCAGCAGCGTCCCGTCGTGCACGAATTCATGGGAGACCAGCCGCGTCTCGACCGGCCAGATGTGGTTGTTGAGCCAGTCCATGAGTGCCCGGTCGTCCGCCTGTCCGCGCATCAGCGTCATCGCGGCGTGGGTGTGCAGGTTGATGAGGCCGGGGATCAGTGCGTGCCCGGGGAGCGCCATATGCTGCCGTGCGAGATAGCGCAGCCGGGCCTGTGCGGTGGGGAGAACATCGACAATATTGCCATCAGCGACGATCACCGAATGATGATCAAGGACGGTCGCGGGCGGGTCTACCGGGATAACCCATCGAGAATCTATAACACAATCAACGTGTTGCGTATGTTCTGGCATGGGAATGCAGTTGAAAAAAAAGCCCTGCCTAGGCAGGGCTTTTCAATGATTGCTGGGGTTATCAGCGTTTCGCTGCCGGCTTTTTGGCTGCCGGTTTGGCTGCTGCCGGTTTCGGCTTGGCCAGCGATTCGGCGCGGCCGACGACTTCCACGGTCACGCGACGGTTCGGCGCCAGGCACTCGATCAACTGCTTGCGCTTCATCTTGTTGTCGCAGAACTTGGTGACCGGGATCGGCTGCTTGAAGGCTTTGCCTTCCCAGAAGATCAGTTTCTGGTCGACACCCTTGCTGACAATGTAGTCCTTGACGACCACCGCGCGACGCTCGGACAGGCCCATGTTGTATTTCAGGCTGCCGATGCGGTCGGTATGACCGGTCACGACCACTGCGCCGATTTGCACTTCCTTGCGGGCCTTGGTTGCTTTGCGCAGGCCGGCGATGAAAGCGTCGAGTTCTTTCTTGTTGTCCGCGGTCATTTCGGCCTTGGCGAACGGCATGCCCTGCAACTCGACCTTCTGCTCGACGTTGATCATCGTCGGCTTCTTGGGCTTGGGCTTAGGCGCTGCGGGCTTGGGCTTCGCCGGTGCCGGCGCTGCCTTCGGCGCAGGAGCGGGGGCCGGCTTTTTCACCAGGTCCGGATCGCATTCCACAACGGCGCGCGCCGGCGTCCAATCGCTGGTGCGTACGCAGACCCCGGCACCGGCGGCCTTGACGATGCCGTCCTGGGCGGTGAGGTAACCCTGGTTTTTCGCATCCTGCGCCAACGCCATCGCGGGCAGAAGCACGGCTGCGACTGCGACGCTGGCGAGAGTATTCCGTAATGCTGAATTCATGATTTTTGATCCTCCTGTTTTGCGAAGAAGTTAGGGCCCCGCCGATATGCCGGTGAACCTAGTAATAATTGAATCTCCCCGAAGTTTACTTAATATCACAACCGTGATTTCAAAGCAAACTATGCCGAAATCATAACATGGTTTTGAGGAAAAGGGCATAGCGCGTGTTGTCAAAATGATACGCCCCGCTTCCGCGGGGCGTATCAAATAGTGGACCTGATTTGCCGCTACTTTATGGCCTTGCTGCCGGTCACTTCAACGTCAACGCGGCGGTCGGGCTGCAGGCAGGCAATCAGTGGTTTGCCGCGTTTACCCTTGCAATCGCCCGGTTGGGTAACGGGCTGGCTTTCACCCTTGCCCTCGGCGTAGATGCGGTTGGGCGCTATGCCCTTGCCGACCAGATATTTCTTGACGGCTTCGGCGCGGCGCACCGACAGTTTCTGGTTATAGGCCTTAGTCCCTATGCGGTCGGTATGGCCGATGGCCAGAATGACTTCGTACTTCGCGTCTTGCAGCACGCGCGCCAGCTCATCGAGCATGGCCGTGCCTTCAGGTCTGAGTGCCGACCTGTCGAAATCGAACAGCGCATCGCCTGAGAAGTTGATTTTCTGCGGCAGCAGCCTGGCCGGCTCTTTCTTGGCCGCCGGTTTTGCGGGAGGCGGTGGAGGAGGAGGGGGAGCAACCACCTTGGGTGCCGGCCCGGGTTTTTTGACAAGTTCAGGATCGCATTCGGCGACCGCGCGCGCCGGCGTCCAGTCGCTGGTGCGTACGCACACCCCGGCGCCACTGGACTTGACTATGGCGTTTTGGCCTTGGGCGTCCACCAGGTAACCCTGGTTCTTGGTGTCTTGGGCGAAGGGGGTGGCGGGGAGTGCCAGCATCGCGATTACGATACTGGCAAAGGAGGCAATAAGCCGTGAGGTCATGATGTCATCTCCATGCAAATTTCCGATTCGAGCCGGGCAACACCTCCTCCTCAATGCTGCACCGCACCTATCACGCGGTAATTACATTTAAAATGCTAGCACAAAATGCTTAGCCTTTTCAAAATTAACGGGTTTTTTATTTCGTCAGGACGTGCCGGATGCATAAATGAGACACTTTATTGCGGTGACGGTATGGCATTTCGCATGCTAAGATAACAAGCTTTACGCGCTTGCAAAAAAACGCGGTATTCCCACAGAAAATCTGACACTCCCCATGGACCAGTTTGCCAAAGAAACCCTCCCTGTAAGCCTCGAAGAAGAAATGCGCCGTTCCTACCTCGATTACGCGATGAGCGTGATCGTGGGGCGGGCATTGCCCGATGTGCGCGACGGCCTGAAACCGGTGCACCGCCGCATCCTGTTCGCCATGCACGAGGCCAATACCGTCTGGAACCGTTCCTACGTGAAATGCGCGCGCGTGGTTGGCGACGTGCTCGGCAAATACCACCCTCACGGCGATTCCGCGACCTACGAAGCGCTGGTGCGCATGGCGCAGGATTTTTCGATGCGCTACACGCTGATCGACGGCCAGGGCAACTTCGGCTCGGTCGACGGCGATTCGGCTGCCGCCTACCGCTATACCGAGTGCCGGCTCGACAGGATCACCTCCGAGATGCTGGCCGATATCGACATGGAAACCGTCGATTTCGTGCCCAATTACGATGGCAAGGAGCAGGAGCCGGTCACGCTTCCGACCAAGGTTCCGAATCTGCTGGTCAACGGTTCCTCGGGCATCGCGGTCGGCATGGCCACCAACATCCCGCCGCACAATCTCTCCGAAGTGGTCGATGCCTGCCAGGCATTGCTCAAGAACCCCAATATCAGCATCGATGAACTGATCGAGATCGTGCCCGCGCCCGATTTTCCGACGCGCGGCATTATTTACGGGGTGTCCGGCGTCAAGGAAGGCTATCGCACCGGACGCGGCAGGGTGGTGATGCGCGCGCGCACCCATTTCGAGGAAGCGGAGAAGGGCGGCCGCGTGGCTATCGTGATCGACGAGCTGCCGTACCAGGTCAACAAGGCCAACCTGCTGATGAAGATCGGCGAGCTGGTGCGCGACAAGAAACTCGAAGGCATTACCGACATTCGCGACGAGTCGGACAAGTCGGGCATGCGCGCGGTGATCGAGCTGAAGCGCGGCGAAGTGCCGGAGATCGTCCTCAACAATCTGTGGAAAGACACGCAGATGCAGGACAGCTTCGGCATGAACATGGTCGCGCTGGTCGATGGCCAGCCGCGGCTCCTCAATCTCAAACAGTTCCTCGATGCTTTCCTGCGCCACCGTCGCGAAGTGGTCACGCGGCGCACCGTATTCGAACTGCGCAAGGCGCGCGAACGCGGCCACATCCTCGAAGGCCTGGCCGTGGCGCTGTCCAACGTCGATGACGTAATCGCGCTGATCAAGGCGGCACCGACGCCGGCCGACGCCAAGGTGGAACTCATGGCGCGTTTCTGGCACTCCAAGTTGGTCGAGGAGATGCTGTCGCGCGCCGAGGGGCATGCGTCACGGCCCGAAGGGCTGCTGCCGGAGTTCGGCCTGCACAAGAAGGGCTACAGACTGTCCGATGCCCAGGCCCAGCAGATACTCGAACTCAGGCTGCAGCGGCTCACCGCGCTGGAGCAGGACAAGATCGTGGCGGAGTACAAGGAGACGATGGACAAGATCGTCGACCTGATCGATATCCTGGCAAAACCGGCGCGCGTGACCAAAATCATCTCGCAGGAACTGGCCGAGGTGAAAAAGCAGTACGGCGACGAGCGCCGCAGCGAAATCGTCATCGACACCCAGGATCTCGGCATGGAGGACCTGATCGCCTCCGAAGAGGTGGTGGTCACGCTGTCGCACGGCGGTTACATGAAGTCGCAGCCGGTCGCGGACTATCGCGCGCAGAAACGCGGCGGGCGCGGCAAACAGGCGACGACGACGAAGGAAGACGATTTCGTCGACAACCTGTTCATCGCCAACACCCACGACTACATCCTGTGCTTTTCCGACCGCGGACGCGTTTACTGGATCAAGGTCTATTCGGTGCCGCAGGGCAGCCGGTCCTCGCGCGGCAAGCCCATCGTCAATCTGGTGCCCTTGATGGAGCACGAAAAGATCACCGCCATCCTGCCGGTCAAGGAATTCGACGAGGATCATTTCATATTCATGTGCACCGCCACCGGCACGGTCAAGAAGACCGCGCTATCGGCGTTCTCCCGTCCGATGGCCAAGGGCATCATTGCCGTCAAGCTGGACGATGGCGATTACCTGATCGGCGTGGCACTGACCGACGGCAAGCAGGACATCATGCTGTTTTCCGATGGCGGCAAGGCGGTGCGCTTTGCGGAAACGGAAGTGCGCGTGATGGGGCGCAATGCCGCCGGCGTGCGCGGCATGAAGCTGGCGAAGGGGAAGCATGTGATCTCGCTGCTTACCGCGAGCGACGAAAAGCTGTCGGTGCTGACCGCCACCGAGAACGGCTATGGCAAGCGCACGCCGATTACGCAATACACCCGCCATGGCCGCGGTACTCAGGGCATGATCGCGATCCAGTGCAGCGAGCGCAATGGCCCGCTGCTGGCCGCGCGGCTGGTGAACAAGGACGACGAGATCATGCTGATTACCACTGGCGGCGTGCTGATCCGCACGCGGATTTCCGAAACCCGTGACATGGGCCGTTCGACCCAGGGCGTGAGACTCATCAACCTCGACGAAGGGGAGAAGCTCGCCGGGCTGGAGCGCATCGTCGAGACGGACGAAGATGAAGAAGAGTAAGCATAAAGCGTAAGGGGTGAGCCGTGAGCGGTAAGCGGTAAAGGGGTAAGTCTCACCGATCGCCGTACAGTTTTTTGACGTTAACGTTACCAAGTCTC